>QIMC01000404.1 GCA_003232185.1 Flammeovirgaceae bacterium
TTTCAAAAAGAAGAACAGGGATAGTCCCAGCTGCTTTCGGTTTTTATGGCGGATTTGATTATGGCCGCGTTTGGCAACCCAATGAAGATTCGGAAATATGGAATACTTCATACGGGGGAGGTCTCTTTCTAAATGCTGCTGATATTGTTTCGTTACGAGCAGGTATTTTTAATAGCTCGGACGGGGCTCGTTTTTCTTTTGGCTTAGGGTTTGGATTTTAAAAAAATCACTTCTTTAATTTTATTAGGATAAAACCAATAAGTCCTATTACTAGGCATAGTGGTGAGTAAAATATTGTATCCAGATTTGCAAATTCGGTCGTTTTAATTTCCTTAAAGAAACCAATGTATTTAAAATCACCAACAGCTCTAAAAATAAAAATTAATGGAATTAACCATGTCACAATGCTTTTGAACCATATAGCTACTTTGATTTTTATAATATCTCCTAGAAATAAATAAAATATTCCAAATAATAATAAACCCGATCCAACAATTATACTGTCAATTGTTTTTGGGTTAAGTATTCTAATTCCTTGCTCATTTGTAGGTAAGGAGTTGGCAAAAGCCCATTGGCCGCCAAAACCCCAATAAAAATGCATTGCAGCAAGTCCAAAAAATAGTAATGATAGAATTATAGATAACCTTAATTTCATTTTTTAATTAAATCAGAGAGTGTATAAGAATACAAATTCCCCCCCGTTCCTTCTCTAACCTCATCAGAGAGTAAAAGAGTTTTGTTATTGGTAAAACAAACCGATTCCAATTGTGTTCGAATGCCTAAATCAATTTCTTTTATACTTCCTTTGGGCAGTGCATCCATCGAAAAATTGGTAATAACCCAAAGTTTGCCATAGCTCAAAAGTACAATGGTTTTGCCGTCAGGTGAAATCGCGGCGGAAGTTACCCTACAGGTATCCCAATCATCACACAGATTAATTTTACCTATCAATTTTGCCTCATAATTGCCTTTTTTATCAGGAACTGTATAGATTAATGTTTCACCAGTAAAAGGATTTGTTCTGTTTTTAGTAAAGATATAGAGATGGCCTGCATGATGAAAGAATGCTTCTGCATCATACAATAATTCACTTCGCCGAGGAGGAAATTCTTGCTGTTCGGGATAATTGAACCTTATAAATTTTGCGTTTATTTTATTGCCTTTTTCTATTTCAGGGTTGGGCAGTTTGAGTATGGCCAAATTTTCTCTGGTGTTGTTGTTGTTTCCAAAATCCCCAATGTATAGGTTTCCATCTGTATCTTTCGATAAATCTTCCCAATCAATGTTCTTGGCGTTCTTTATATCGAACTGTTGAATGATATTTCCTTTGAAATCTGTTTTGTAAATATTGTCACTATTTCCTTTGTCTTCTATAAACCAAGCCGATGATTCGGAATAAGAAATGATTCGGAATAAGAAACTATACCTGAATTTTCTTTTAGTTTTTGAGGAAGTTTTTCAATAAGATTGAGCTGCCCGTGATCGGTACAGTTTTGAAGTATGAAAATCAGAAATACAATGGAAAAAAGTGATTTCATATCATTGTTTCAAAGGCATATAAATTTCAGCTTTCCAAGTAAGTTCATCACCGCCCATGTTAGGGTTGCTGTAAAAAACTTCAATCGGTTGCTTCTGAATGGTCAAGTTATTCTTTTTTGCATAATCGATCATGGCATACCAAGCGCGGTCTGAAATGATGTAGTTACCATTAAATATAGCTTTTATAGCCTTTTGTCCCTGTATCTGTTTATACTTAACACCTGTGATTTGAGGTAAGGTATCTGGTTTTTTGATAGGGTAGCAAAAATTAAAAGCAATACTATCTGTCTGCATATCCCAATCTTCAATTTGGATAAATGGAGGACCATCTAGTTGAATTTTGTTTTGTGCTAAAACACTATTCAAAAACGGATAATTTTCCATCATTTTAAACGCCTTCTCTTTTTGGACACTTTTTAGGGAAACATAAGCGCAATATTTGGAAGGTATTTCATCTAAACCGGTTATCGTTACTTTAAAGCTCTTAATATGTTCCCTAAGGATTTCCATGAGGTCTTTGATAGTATTTTTAGTGCGTTTTTCAAAATCAGTTTCCGAAAAGGGGATGGCTATTTTGTTCGAAAGACTATTTTCAACATCGGTTACAAGTACTTTTACTTGAGATGTCGAATCATTCAAAGGTTTTATATTCCATTCATAGGTATATATCGAATCATTGAATTGAATCTGATGGCTAAAGTGTTGCAAATCCTTTTGATCCAATAACTTACTTTTTTCCAAGCGATTTGCCCATAGTTTAATGACTTGATTTATTGTTCCAGGTATAGCTTTTGTTTTAAAAGTAACTTGGTAATCATTTGGTTTTAGGAAGAGATACCATACTAGAGCGCCCAATAGGAGTATCGACAAACTCCAAACAAATTTCTTTCGCATGTTTATTGGTTTATCGTTATTTTTTGGTCGTTGGTCATTTTTAGATTATCAATAACAAATTTTCCGAGATCACGACCTTGTTTTACACCTACTTCAACTGCAAACCTATAATGGATTCCCCCGTACATTCTACTGATAGCAGCTTCATCGGCAGCTTGTTTGAAAGAAGTAAAGCTTCTAACGGGCAAACCGTAGGCTACTTCGGTGTCATCATCAAAACCAAAATCATCACCAAAAATTTCAGTAAGTACGGTAGAAGCAGCACCGGAAACTACACTATGACCACTTGAATATTCGGGAAAAGGGGGGGTTTGCAAAACTGGTTTCCAGTTTTCGTCAATATGTTCATTTATCAAAGTCTCAGGCCGAATTAAGTTACTTCGATATTTTTCGTCCCAGCAGCTGATAAAAGCATCGGCCATGGCTATAGAAGCTTTGGTATAGGCATAAATTGTTTTATCAAAATCGCTATTAGTTTTCCTACTTGCTATTTTAGTAATACCGATCCAATGTGCACCCGGACTTATTTTTTTGGTAGCAAACATCAAATGTCCTCTAGTCACGGATACATACGGATTACAATCCCAAAATTGTGCAATTTTGATTTCTTCCGACTCATCCCCTTTTGCAGTAATTTGATTGCTTATTTCATAAACTTCAACCAATTCCTTATAAAAATCGGAGTCTTTTTCCATAGAAAATGGAGGAGGAGGAACAGGTTTAAACTGCGCCGCCGAATCAATTACAAAGGGCCGTATTTTGTTCCAATGGGGTTCGATCCCATCCATGTAAGCCGGCGGTGTCGGTTGCCATCTTGTGGGGTCGTCTGTATTGACCGTGAACTTTGGCATTGTTCGGGTTTGATTGTAATTGTCTTTGTTCATCCATTCTGAGACGTGCTCGGCAACTTCAAGTCCATATGCCTTAGAATCACCAAATAAAAGAGGGTTTTTGGCTCGCCAAACCCCATAAAGACTATCGCGAAGTATCTCCATTTTATCCTCAGAAAAAATCAATCTTTTGCTTAATTCCATATGTGCGATCATGGCTGCTACTTCATAGTTGACGGTGGTCGACGCATTGGGCTTAGGAATAGTTGTGAAATCTGTTAGCTGTCCCACTAAAGAAAGGTATTCGGGATTGTCCAATGCGATAATTTCGTATGCCGCGATGTTAGGGTATGCAAAGATTCTACTAGCTACTGGAGGTGAAAAAATATCATGAACCATGATTTCGGTTACCTTAGCTACAGAAGCATGTAAATCTTCCGGAGAAACAGAGATTGGTTCAGCCTTGTCAGTGCAAGAATATAATAGGGCAATGACAGAAACCATTATAATTATCTTCTTCATCGTACTTCTTTTACTTTGTTAGTTTATAGACCTCTGCTTTATTATTATTGATGGTAACTAGTAAATAAGCTTGTTTTTTAAGCATAATAATGCTTAAATGTCTCACGGATTTTTGTGTAAGATTCAATCCGATTTCGTCACCCAAAATTACATCATTTTCACCTTTTATCAATGCTCCTGAAAAAGAATCGAATCTACCGTGAAAGGGTTTAACACCAAAATAGTTTCCGGCAGCTAGAGATTCTTCTTTACCGTCTTTATCAAAATCATAAGACAAAAACGTCATAATAGGGGATACCTGCAATTCATTTTTGAAGGGAACGAAACTGAATTTACCATTTTCGTTGCGTAAAAAACCAGAACGTAGCTCTGATACTTCCAGAACATTAGCGTTTTTAAGGGTTTCTTTTTCGAAAATTTCATTTACCGTTTTTCCCGCGAACTCGGTGTAAGTTGTAAATTTCTTTTTAAGCGAAACCATTTGACTTGCTAATCCATCAAGATTTTCTAAGGGATAGTACTTTCCATTTTTTTCGGTAGTAACAATCGTCTCTGTTTGTTCATTTTTATCAAAATCCCCATAATACATTTTCATAGGAGACTTTTCGGAAGCCACAAATTTGCTGTTCGTACCCCAGTTACCTAGTAAATAATCAGTATCACCATCATGATCTATGTCAAAAGGTGCAATGCTTTGCCAAAGCCCATTTAGGTTATTGGTTCCAACATCTCTTTTGACAAGTTTTCCATTTTCATTTTTAAAGAAGGTTGGGGCCATCCATTCGCCAATTACAATTAGGTCTTTAACCCCATCTCCATCAAAATCATGCCAGATGGCATCAGTAACCATACCTATATTTTGAAATGCTTTATTTTTATAGATAGAAAAATCTCCGTTTTCATTTTCCAATATATAAGAATTCGGAAGCCTACCAAAATCATTTGAAACGGATTGATTGCCAACGAATACATCCAAATCACCATCGTTATCAAAATCATTGGCTCGCAAAACGGAAGTATTTTCAAAACTTTCGGGTAAGGATGCCATTATTTCGTAAACGGAATTCCTTTGGGTGTAATAACTATTTAAAAGTGGCTTCATTTCGTTGAAGAAATCAGCACCTCCAGTACCCAGAAGTAAATCGTTCTTTCCGTCAGCATTGAAGTCCGAAATCACTACAGAAACGTCTTCCTTAATAGAATCTTTAGCAATGGAAGGTATTTTATATTCAACAAAAGCCGAATCATTTTGAATATAGATTTTCGACGTAACGTATTTAGAGCCTCCGAAGAAAATATCAGTTGTACCGTCGTTGTTTAAATCACCTAAAGCAAACGCTGGGCCTCGATCTCCTATTTGATATGGAATTAGCTTTTGCCGATTAAAATCGATATAGCCGTCTTCTTGATGCGTAAAAGTTATGCCCAAATTGTTTTCGACCCTTTCGAATAACTTAGTAGTTTTTGGTTGAAGTACATTGTAGTCAAAGGGTTTCGGATTCTCAGGAATGACGGTTATCATTTGATTGGTCGAAACATTTCTCAAGACTTGAAAAGTATTATCTGGCCAAATGATTTTTAGGGAATCTACTTTTTGGTTCGCCCCGTAGCCAAAATGTATAATGGGTTCAGACGAGGCCTGAAAACCACGTACAGTATATAATTCTTTGTATTGTAATTTTCCTTCACAATAGGAAAATACTTTGGTGCCAATACCGATTCGATTTGGTTCTTTGTAATTGAATTTTAACTTAAGATAATTTGCCTGTGTGTTGGTTTTATTGATATATAAAGAGGCGGGCTCATTACTGTTATTTATAATCAAGTCTAAATCGCCATCTAGATCAAGGTCGGCCATAGCGGTAGCTCCTGATTTAAGCGTGTCGTTAACAATCCAGTCTTTTGATCTGTCTTCGAATTTTAAGTTTCCCGAGCCTTTGAAAATATAATTGTGCACGGCTCCTGAAGGCATTAGTTTCAAAGCTTGTTCATCAACAAGTTTGGTATTGTTAATCTTTTTTTGAATCTGTTCATCGGAAACAAAATTGATATAGTCCAAATCGTTTGGCCGTTTGGGAATACCATTTGAAATAAAGATGTCTTGTTGGCCATCTTGGTCATAATCTGCGAAAAGAGCACTCCAACTCCAATCGGTAGCAGCAACTCCGCTCAACAATGCAGTTTCGGTAAAACCAGCTTGTGGTCGATTTATAAAAAGCATATTTCTGGAATATTGATAATGATACCCGAAACGCTTAGTACGTAATTTTTGTGTTTGGACATTATCGGCACCAGCGGAAGATTTAAGCACTTTTTCATCTTCCGGAAGCATATCTAGCGAAATAATATCGGGCCAACCATCACCATTGATATCGGCAACATCATTCCCCATTGAAAATCTTGAAGTATGTCCAAAATATTCCTTTAGACTTTCGGAAAAAGTGCCATCCCCATTATTTAAATAGTAGTAATCATCTTCGTGGAAATCATTGCCTACATAGATATCGGGATATCCATCTTGATTGAAATCGGCAACGGCAACGCCCAATCCATATCCATTTACACCCCCGTAAATACCAGCCTCTTCACTAATATCGGTAAATTTACCTCCGTCGTTGCGAAGTAATTTATCTCCTGTTTGATAGTTTCTTTTTTTACGTATTTCTGAATTCCCATAGGATTCTTGGGTATGAACAGCATGATTCAGAAGGTACATGTCGAGGTCACCATCACCATCAAAATCTAAAAAAGCTGCCGAGGAACTATAGGAGTCAAAATCGAGTCCATATTTAGCCGCGCTTTCGGTAAAAGTGGAGTCTCCATTGTTGATATAAAGTTCATTGAAGCCATTAAATCCATTAATCCCCACAACGGCGCAAACATAAATATCGAGTAGTCCGTCACCATTAACATCACCCATTACGGCTCCTGTATTCCAAGTGCTGTTTCCTGAAACACCTGCTTTATCCGTAATATCTTCAAACTTCAAATTGCCTTTATTGAGGTAGAGTTTGTTTTTTACTTGGTTCCCTGAAAAGAATATATCAGGTAGTTCATCTCCATTGATATCACCAACTGCAACTCCGCCACCATTATAAAAATAGAGGTAATCAAGAATGTTGACATCTTCGGTAGCGGTTAACGAATTTGTGAAGTTGATTCCCGTTTTTTCGACTGAAGGATTTGAAAATAATTCTCCTTCAGAATTTCCGCAACTCATAATAAGTGCCAGGAGTAAAATGTAAAATACATTTTTAGTCATCGAATGCAAATACCTTAGGTTTATTATCATTGATGGCGGTAATCAAAAACTTTTTCCCTTTTGAATCTTTGAATTGATTGAGGTGTTTTACCTCGTTGCGCACAAAGAAACCGCTAGTGTTATAATCTTGCCATTCAAAGCCCATTTTACCATCTCCGAGAAGAACGTTGCCATAGTTGGCATCCAAGCGGGAATATTGTGGTTTAAACTCAAAATTATTACCTGCCATTATTAAGTCTAAATTTCCATCGCCGTTGACATCAGAGCACACTATCCCACAAACACACGATAGTTGGACCCTACTTGGGAGTTTCTTAATAGTGAATTTTCCGCCCCCTTCATTTACCGCAATAACAGACTCCGAAATTACCGATTGCTTCATAATCGATTTTTCAAAAACAGTTTTAGGAAATAATTCGCTTATAGTTTTGATCGCGTAGACAGAAGCTTTGATATTTTGCTTTTTTAAAGCGCTAATTTGCCTCGTCATTTCCTGTTTTTGATGCAAGGGATAGTCTTTGCCGTCTTGGCTTTGGGTTACTATCTGCTCAAGAGTTCCATTGTTGTCATAATCATTGATCCACATCTTCATCGGATTTTCTGTGGTTGCCTTGTAATGTAGATTACTACCTTGATTGCCGAGGATAAGGTCATTGTCTCCATCATTATCTAAATCAGCAGAGGTTACAACATTCCACCACCCTGGTAAGCTGTCTAATGAAGTTGGTATTTTAGTCAATCTACGCCCTGAATTTTTATAGATATTGGTGGTTCCCCATTCTGAAACTGTGACTAGGTCTTTTTTTGAATCCCCATCCATATCAGACCAAACAGCATTGGTCACCATACCGGCATTTTTCAAATCATAGGCATAGCGTTCAGTGGCATCTTCGAATGTTCCATCGCCGTTATTTACCAAAAACAAATGATTGGGGTCTATACCGTATATACCTACCACACTTCTAGAACCAATAAATACATCAATATCACCATCATTGTCAAAATCATGTGGAGCAATGGTGGAAATGTTCTTAAAAGTTGATGGCAATTGTTCTTGCGATTTGCTAAAAACCCCTTTACCATCATTTAAATAGAGTCTAGCTCTATAGCTCTGCTCTTCGCCAACTTGGTTTCCTCCCGACCCGACCAAAAGGTCTATATCAGAATCACCGTCCGCATCAAAGAATGCTGCAGCCGTATCCTCATAGTTTGCATCTTTAGCAAAGACATTTTGAGAAATTACTTTTAGCTTCCCATTACCGATGTGCTTATAGATGTTTCCAGAAAACCCTTTAGCACCCCCTATAAAAATATCTTCATTTCCGTCTCCGTCAATATCTCCAACGGCTAATGAAGGGCCTTCTTGAGAAAGCAATTTGTAAATGAGACCTTCATAATCAAAATCGTTATAGTTGTTCTCTTTATGGGCTATGAGGTTGTTGTTCACTATTTCCCGTAGCAAGGTGGTCTCTTTATTTTCACTTTTCCATGGATTGTGAACTTTATCAGAAACATCATATTTAAAACTCAGAGTTTGATTGGCTTTGACATTAAGCATTTTTTGCGAACGACTATCAGGCCAGATTACGCGAAGTGAGTCAATAGTGTTTTTATCCCCTAGACCAATGGTCATAGTATAATCCATGGAAGATTGAAACCCTCTTGACGGAATTTGTTCTTGCATCACGGTCTTATCATCATAGTATAATAGTACCGTAGATCCGATTGCAAATCTGTTTTTCTCCTGGCCTTCAAGGTTTATTTTGATATAGTTATTGTCAGTAAGCTCATTCGTATGGTTTTCATAAATGAAAGCTTCCATATTTACATTGTTCACTACAAGTTCTAAATCCCCATCATTATCTAAATCCCCATATGCTGCTCCATTAGACATGCTAGGAATTTCAAAGCCCCAATCGGCATTCGCATTCGAAAAGGTAATATCACCATTGTTCTTGTAAGCATAATTTGGCTGCGGCCGAATAGGCATTTTATTGATGATTGAATCAATAGATTCTTTTCTACCTGTCAACGCCATTTTTTGCATGATTTCGTTGGCAAAAAAGTCAACAAAATCTAAGTCCGTCAGGTCATGATTTATACCATTTGTAATATAAATATCCCGAAGGCCGTCATTGTCCATGTCAACCAATAATCCTGCCCAACTCCAATCGGTGGCATCAACACCACTGAAATAGGCAATTTCAGAAAAGGAACCGTTGCCGTTATTGAGTTGTAAAGTATTTTGAATATACTGCTGGTAAAAATCTTTGCTCTGTTTTAGTTTAAAGACATTGTAGCTTTCGAATTCCATTACGGCCTTTACGCGTTCATTTGCCTCAGGAAGCATATCGGTTATAAAAATCTCTGCATTGCCATCATTGTTGATATCGGCAATATCAATTCCCATAGCGGAAAGCGAGAGATGCTGTGTCCAACTTTTTATGTCCTCTTTGAAGGTTCCATCTTGATTGTTGATATAAAGATAATCTCTTTCGTAGAAATCATTTGAAACATACAGATCAGGATATAAATCTTTGTTGATATCGGTAACCATAACACCGAGGCCAAAACCAATAAGGCTACCATAAATTCCGGCATCTTCGCTAACATCCACAAATTTTCCATCATCATTTCGTAATAGCATATCACCGACACCTTTGAAGATATCAGGAACACCTTCCCAGTCTTGAGCGCGAACATGGCGTTGCTCGGCATACCCTAAGCTACTTACCGGAATATTACTATTGTTCAAAATATAGACATCAAGGTCACCATCTTTATCATAATCAAAGAATGTGGCGTGTGTTGAAAATCCTGTTTTGGCGAGATTATATTCCGCAGCTTTTTCGGTAAACGTTAGGTCGCCGTTGTTGATGTATAAATCGTTATCGTGGTTATTGCCCTTCAAGTTACCCGCATTACTGACATAAATATCCAACAAGCCATCGGCATTAATATCAACCATATTGACCCCGGTAGACCATGGTTTACTACCCTCAACACCCGCTTTTGCCGAAATATCTTCAAATGTAAGATTGCCTTTGTTGAGGTATAGTTTGTTGGGCACCATATTACCGGTCAGATAAATATCGGGTAATCCATCATTGTTAATATCTCCAATAGCAACACCACCACCGTTATAGAAATTTCGGTATTTAAAAATGTTGAAATCCTTTTGGTTTTCTACCACGTTGATAAAATCAATGCCCGTTTTTTCTGAAGGCAGAAGTGAAAATAATTTGGGGTTTTGACTAACATCTTGACTCACCTCGTCCGTATTCGAAGTGCAGGAAAGTATCGAAGAAATCAAAAACAAAAGGCAAGCCACTTTGCTTATTTTTTTTGTCATATTATAATTAAACATATAATTCTTTTCAAAAAAAAGTGTGAAGTACTTTGTATCGAAAAAACACTTCATTTTTCAATTATGTTTTAAGCTTTTAGAGTTTTAAATTTAATTTAACCTAATAAACTATACTCTAAATGTAACAGCGCAAGATATACAATCTTTGATGAACGGGGAAGTTGACAATAGTTAATATGTGCAAAAATAGCGTTCTGTTTTGTACTAAAACGATAGAGTTGCAGCCTCTTTTTTACAAATATTTTTTCAATGGGTAAATACTCTTTTAAAATCCAATATATTTAGAAAAATAATTAAACCAAATCCATTCAAAAAACAAAAGGCAATAAGAAAATAACCAAGATATTTCAAAACAGCCTCTAAGAAAAGCTCTGAAAATTTTAACCTGCCTTTACCGGGGCCGGGCAGGTGCGAATAAGTTTTTAGAGGAGCCTAAAGAATTGAATAGACAAGTTATCGTTTTTGTTTCGATTGACAAATACCTCAACAAAAAAAAGCTCAGATGAAATTTCATCTGAGCTTTAAAAACACTTAAAATTTAATTAATCTTCTAGTATCCTGGGTTCTGTACAAGATTAGGATTAGCTAGTACATCTGCTATTGGCACAGGAAAAATTTCCAAATTCGCAGCTCCGGCATCTTTAAGATTCCAAGCTCTTAGATACTGACCGAATCTAATTAAATCTTGTCTTCTTGTAAGCTCTGAATACATTTCTCTACCTCGTTCCGCCAATAATTCAGGCTCGCCTACGGTACTCATAGCTGATGCTCCTCTTATCCCTCTCAATTCATTGATCATTGGTGTTGCATCGACACCCATTCTGAACATAGCTTCTGCTCTCATTAAAAAGGCGTCAGCGTATCTGAACTTAACAATATGTTGTCTTCTATCACCCCCCTCTTCATTAGGGTGATATTTTAACATTCTGGTTCCATCAGTTTCCAATATGGCGTTATCACTAGGAGAGGTATATTCTGCCTGTTGAACTTCTTTGGTAAATACCAAAGGAACCGCGCCTACACCTTCTCTTGCATTTAACGGTGTTCCGTCCTGTTCAAATTGTTGACCGATCAAGAAACCAATACCAATACCAAGATTGTCGGCATTTGCGGTGGTAGCATCTGGCACCCATCCTCTACGTTCTTCTTGGCCATCACCTACATAATTTGTATCTGGATCTCCTTCAAATGATTGATAAAATTCAGAAAGTGTGGTAAAGCCGTTCCAACCACCACCATCATTAGCACCTGGAAAGTTTAGACTGTAATGTAGTGTATACCATATTCTAGGGCCAGTATCCGACGGGGACCACCAGATGGTCTCTACATCGTTGCTCGGTCTAAAAATATCAAAGAAGTCTCCTGATGCCGCCAAGGAATATCCATTCGCAGAAATCGCATCAACTGCATTGATAACTACCTGCATGTCCGCAGCTTCCGGGGATGTTCCAAGATAAACATGTTTATTCAGATGTACCTTTGCTAATAAATGATTGGCAGCAGCTTTCGTAGGGGACGATTTTAGCTCAATACCATTACCGGCTGTTACTTCTGGAAGGTCTCGAATAGCAATAGTAAGATCAGCTACTATACTGTCTATAGCAACTTGTCCTGTAAGTACTACTGGAATTGCGCTATTTGGTGCATTTACATCCCTGTAAGGAACTTGTCTCCACATGTCCAAAATCCAATGCATGGCCCAAGCTCTATAAAATCTCGCTTCAGCTTTTAGCTCTGTTACATCACCTTCAGCAGTAGTAACACTTTGGGGATTGATTATACGTGTAGCATTAATGGTAACGCTGTTGAGATTTTGCCAAGATAACCTTATATCCTGCAATTCAGCATTCCATGTTTGTCTGTGAATCGCTAACCATCTGCCGTTATCTCCCCAATCGGTTCCTCTAGTGGCTACTATGTATTCATCGGTAGAAACCTCGTTCAAAGCATAAAGACCGTCTTGACCCCCCAAATTTCCTCCGGCAATAATATTTGAAATGTTTGTCACCTCACCCTGAACATTTGCAACACCTGCAAAACCTTCGGTAATTAACGAATCTGTTGCTTCTACTTCCAAATCAGTACATGAAAAAGTCATGACGATTGGGAGTGTTAAACATAAATAATTTAATAATTTTCTCATAATCATAGTTTTTTTTTATTTTTATTAAAAAGTAACATTAACTCCAAAACTAAAAGTTCTTGCTCTCGGGTAGGCAAGATAATCTATTGACGCAGAAGGTAATCCATTGAGTGGTATGTCAGTAGTACTAACCTCTGGATCTAATCCGCTGTAACCGGTAATTAAGAATAAGTTCTGTCCGATTGCGCTTAAACGCATGCTTTTGAACGCTCCTTCTCCGCTCAACGGCACATTGTAAGAAATTGACGCAGTTTGAAGGCGTACAAAGTCCCCTTTTTCTAAAAAGAAAGTACTTGGGTTGGTCGAAGATAAGGTGACCCCATTATCAACAACACTTCTTAGATTGTTTCTACTTCCGATTTGTGGTGCGGCAAACAGTGCATTGGCGGTGTTGTTATAAACATAAAAGCCAAATTGACCTGAGAAGAATAAAGAAGCATCCCAGTTCTTATAATTTAAACTAGTAGAGAGTCCGGATACAATTGTTGGCAAAGCTGATTCATCAAGTATTGTAGGATCGGTGTCTACATTAAAGTTCTCATCTACCAAACGTAACTGGTAGGTATATATTGGTCTTCCGTTGGTCAAAACTTGAGATGTGGAGCCAGAAAGACCTTGTCCAAACAAATTACCTGCTTGTATGTCGGGACCGTTATAGTCGGTAAGTTCGTTTTGGTTATGAGAGATGTTAAAATTGACATTCCAGTTGAAATTGTCAGAAACTACAACATCATAATCCAGTCCCAATTCTATACCTTGATTTAGAATAGTGCCATCAATGTTCTGAAAAACAAAAGGAGAAGTAGCTGGCTGAACGGCCGGTAAATTCAAAAGAATATCTGTTGTCTCTTTTCTGTATAGATCAATATTACCACGTAAACGATTGTTGTTAAAACCAAAATCAATACCAAATGCAAATTGCGTGGTCTCTTCCCATTTAAGGTCAGGATTGGCAAATGAAATCTCAGCGGTTGCTGGTGCCGTTAGCTGGGAATTAGATGAAATATCTAGCTGATTCCATCTTGTTCTATTTAAGAAGTTACCGTGTCCAAGACCGTCTTGATTACCCGTTATACCCCAACTTGCTCTTAGCTTAAGCGTGGAAAAAGTTTCTTCGTTTATAAAATCTTCTTGATTTAATTGCCATGCGAAGGCTGCAGAAGGAAATATACCGTACTTATTATTTCCACCAAATCTTGAAGAACCGTCAGCCCTTACGGTAGCGGTAAACAAATACTTATCGTGGAGCGTGTAATTTAGTCGTCCAAAAAAAGATTGTAATTCATCAGTAGTGTCAAAGGTGTCCACTGAAAATGCGTCAATTGGAATGCTTGGTAAATCTGCTGTGGTATCACTCACGTTGGGGAACAGTCCCAATATTCTGAATTGATCTCCTGCACCAGGCTCGTCTTGGAAAGTACCTATACCGTACGCTTGAAAATTATTTGCAAGATTTCGTGTTGCGTTATATGTATCTTCTGTAGCTCTAAGAATTTGGTTTAAGTCAGAAGTGCCAAATCCTTGTCCTAGAATATTTTGGCCACTTCTATTGAAATCTTGAAAAGAATAACCAATAAGGGCGTCAAGTTTAGAATTTTCATATTCCTTATTGTAGTTTACAGTTAATTCCAACAATTTATTCTCTGTGTCCAGATTACTTAGTGCCGCCCGTCCATTATTTGCCGAACCGTTATCAAATCCAAGAATTTGAGGACCAACAACCTGTCCTCTTGATGATTCTGAGGTGTCTAAGCCTAAATTCAACTTTACCGAAAGCTCGTCGGTTAAGGAATAGTCCAGAGACAAATTGCCAAGAAATCTAGTGGTATTGGTATTGTCATCGTAAAATGCTAACAGATTTGCTGGGTTTCTATCAGGTGCAGCACTAGATAGTGGATCAGCATTTCGAGTAGGGTTGGAGTAATAGGTTGAAGCCAATAAATCTCCCGTACTCCCTGAAGTTCTACTAATGAAAGGTGCTCTGTCATTTATTCTTGAAATGGTCCCTTGTAGGCCAACTTTTAACTTGTCGTCAAAAAACCTATGATTTACATTAACTCTTCCCGTAATACGTTCTAAATCTGTATTTTCAATAATACCGAACTGTTTAGTATAGCTAAAGGTAGCCCTGACATTTCCTTTTCCGTAATTTTGCGAATAGGATAAATTGTTATCTGTGGATGCGGTTGTTCTGAATAGAAAATCTTGCCAGTCGGTTGCTCCTCCAAGGTCGTTGCCACCCCTGTCTATAAACTCTTGTGTAGTCAAAAGATCAAAACGGTTTGCGACTTGCGATATATTTAAGTTACTGGTAAAACCCCATTGACCCGCTGTGCCACCACCTTTTCCAGATTTAGTGGTAATCACTACAACACCATTTGCTCCTCTAGAACCATAGATTGCAGTAGCAGAGGCATCTTTAAGGATGCTCATGCTTTCAATATCATTAGGGTTCAAGAAGTTCAACGGGTTTTTTGAGCCGCTAGTTCCAGCTCCAATATCTGCACCCGTGGCAGAAACACTTTCATTTGAAACGGGAACACCATCAATTACAAACAAAGGACTATTATTTCCCCTAACAGATGCAGTACCTCTAATTCTCAATGAGATCCCAGCACCTGGCTCACCACTTGATTGTGTTATTTGTACACCGGCAGTTTTACCTTGAATCAATTGTTCAGGAGAGGAAATAATACCACCATTGAAGTCTTTCGCAGAAACGGAAGCAACAGCGCCTGTAGCGTCTTTTATTGTAGTGGTACCGTAACCAATAACAATAACTTCTTCCAATGCCTCGGCATCTTCTTGCAGGGTTATACTTATGGTTGATTGTCCGTTCACCGCAACCTCTTGCGTTTTAAAACCAACATAGCTAAAAACTAATGTGGCATCACTCCCAATTTCAAGGGTGTAATTTCCATCAAAATCTGTTTGTGTACCATTTGTTGTTCCTTTTTCAATAACACTAGCTCCTGGTAAAGGACCATTGGCATCAGAAACGGTTCCGGTTACTTCCTGCGCTTGTGTTAGTCCGAAGCATAAAAATGCTCCTACCATGAACAAGCTTTTAAGTATCGTAATCTTCATAAATTGTTAGTTTTAAGTTGAGTTAATTGTTAGTTTTAAGCTGAGTTAATTCAAAGTTGAAGTTAAATATATGTAAAATTGTTGTTAATCTATAACAAATAAGAAAATTGAAAATCACGAAAACGGTTTCGTGTTAATAACTTTTTTATTAAATTGATAATAAAAACAGTTATTTGTTGGGAATTTCCGATTTCCCATAAAGATAGTATTTTCTTTTTAGAGGTAAAAGAAAAAGTTTAAACGAGTTCTATGTTAAAAAACAACAATTTATAGTACTTGATATTTTTATGTATAAGTTTGATTAAATAAGTTCATGTTATGAATATTTAAATCCAACATTTTGAAAAGACAAATAACCCTTAAACATATTGCTAGAGAATTAGAGGTTTCTATATCAACGGTATCGAAAGCTCTAAAAAACAGTGAGGAAATTAGTAGGGATACTAAAGAAAAAATACAGGCCTTTGCAAAATTATATAATTACAAACCCAATAATATTGCTATTAGTCTAAAAAACAAGCATACAAAAAATATTGGCGTTATTATACCCGATATTGTGCACCATTTTTTCACAACTGTTTTTCGCGGAATCGAAAAATATGCCAATAGTAGGGGGTATAATGTTATTATTTGCGTATCTGATGAATCTTTTGACAAAGAAGTGATTAATATGGAGATGCTTGCCAATGGTAGTGTTGATGGCTTTATTATGGCATTGGCAGGTGAAACGCAATTAAAGAATGATTTTAATCATTTAAGAGAAGTTACGGAACAGGGTGTGCCATTGGTGTTATTTGATCGTGTTACCAATGAAATACAATGTGATAAAGTGGTAATAAACGATACTGAAGTTGCCTATCAAGCAGTGAAAAAAATGATAGCATCAGGAAGAAAGCGAATTGCATTGCTGACAACAGAGAACTTTTTTAATGTTAGTAAGCATAGAGAAGATGGATATAGAAAGGCACTTATGGAAAGCGGTATCGAAATAGATGAAAAATTGATTTTAGCGCTGCCTTTTGATGAAAGTATCGATGATATTAGCCCTTTTTTAGATAATGTCAATATTGATGCTATACTAGCTGTAAATGAGGTATTTGCAATTCATGCTATGGGTATTGCCCTTAAAAAAGGATTAAAAATACCTGAAGATATTTCTTTCATCGGCTTTACCGATGGTCTATTATCTAAACATTCAATACCTTCTTTATCGACTATAGCACAGCATGGGGATCGTATGGGAGAAATTGCCGCACAAATGCTAATTGATAGGGCAGAAAATGAAATAGGGGACGGTGAGGAAGAGACTTATCGAACAGAAGTAATAAAAGCTACTTTAATTGAACGCGAGTCTACCAACTTTTAATCCAAGCACCTATTTTATTAAATGAGCAAAAACGGATTCATATTCGATTTAGACGGAGTAATTGTAGATACTGCCAAATATCATTATTTGGCTTGGAAAAACTTGGCTAACGAACTTGGTTTTGAATTTACTGAGCAACAAAATGAACTTTTTAAAGGGGTAAGTAGAAAACGTTGTCTTGAAATTTTATTGGATATAGGTGAAATTGAAGCAAGCCAAGAGCAGTTTGATGCTTGGATGATTGAAAAGAACGAAGACTACCTGAAATACATTGAAAAGATGGATGCTTCGGAAATTCTTCCAGATGTTTCTAGAGTTTTGGAATTTCTTAAGAAAAGACAGATCCCCATATCTTTGGGCTCAGCAAGTAAAAATGCGAGACCTATATTAGAAAAGGTCGAGTTGTTGCATTATTTTGATTTTATTGTTGATGGAAACAATGTGACAAAGGCTAAGCCAGACCCAGAAGTATTTTTAATTGCTGCCGAAAAACTTGGGGTCCATTCTAAAAATTGTGTGGTTTTTGAAGATGCAGTGGCTGGAATACAAGCAGCAAATGCAGCAAAAATGATAAGTATAGGTATTGGGGATTCAGCTATTCTTTCAGAAGCCGATTATAATTTCAATGACTTTACTGAAATAGATGTTGATTTTTTGGAAGGATTGATAAACTCAAATAAAATGAAAAGATAAAGGCTCCTCCTTTCAGAACAGGGGCGATGCAGCGAGAACTGTGGGCGAGCTGAAGCGTTGGCCAATATTGCAAAAGGCTTTGTTTTGCGGAAAAGCGCAGGGGGTTGAAAGCTCAAGTTATAGTCCTAAAAACATATTGCACAATTTGTAAAAAGACTTTGATTTGGCATCAAGACCCACAGCGTGGAAAATAAAGTGGGGAACAACAGATTCCCGCCCCTGCCGGTAGGTAGGTTTGCGGGAATAAAAATAGTATAATTCAATGAACCAAGATTACATAAAACCAGATAACTGGTCGATTATAGAAGAAGGTTTTAACAAAGGCAGGGTAAAATCTTCAGAGAGCCTTTTTAGTATTGGCAATGGTGCTATGGGTCAGCGTGCAAATTTTGAAGAACAGTATTCGGGCGATACTTTTCAAGGTAGTTATATAGGGGGTGTTTATTATCCTGATAAAACTAGAGTGGGTTGGTGGAAAAATGGCTATCCTGAATATTTTGCCAAAGTATTGAACGCACCTAATTGGATAGGTATAGAGGTATTGATCAATGGAGAAATGTTCGATTTAAATACGTGCAGATCCATTTCTAATTTCAAGCGGGAATTGAATATGAAAGAAGGTTGGTACCAACGTTCTTTTCAAGCAGTGACTTCAAATTCTATAAAGATAGATATCAAAGTTACTCGCTTTTTGAGTTTGGATTTGGACGAAGTTGGCGCTATAAAATATCAGTTGACTCCTATTGAATCTGATGTTGAAGTTATCTTTCATCCTTATTTAGATAGTGGTATAACTAATGAAGATAGTAATTGGGATGATAAGTTTTGGGATACTACAAATGTAATATC
>QIMC01000419.1 GCA_003232185.1 Flammeovirgaceae bacterium
TCGATCAGAGCGTTCAACGCTGAAAGTAATTTCTGAATGTCATGAAAGTGCAACCCGGTAGTGGGTTCGTCAAATATGAAAACTACATGCTGCTGCAAGTCTCCGGTAGACTTTACCAGGAAGGAAGCCAGTTTTACCCTTTGTGCCTCACCACCACTTAATGAATTCGAAGACTGCCCCAAAGTAATGTATCCCAGCCCAACATTTTGAAGGGGTTGTAATTTCCTAACGATATTGCCATGTTCCTTGAAAAACTCCAGGCTGTCGTCTACAGTAAGCGCCAGTACATCGGCAATGTTTTCACCCCGATATTGGATTTCCAGAATCTCATCCTTGAATCGTTTCCCTTTACAACTTTCGCAGGTAAGTTGAATATCGGCCATAAACTGCATTTCAATATGGACAATGCCTTCACCCATACATTCTTCACAACGACCTCCTTCCACGTTAAAGGAAAACAACGCCGGTTTATAGTTTCGTTGTTTTGCCAAACCCTGAGAGGCAAATAGCTGACGGATACCATCATAAGCTTTTACATAAGTAACGGGATTGGATCTGGATGATTTTCCTATGGGGTTCTGATCAATCATCACTACTTGTGTAACCTTATTCAGATCACCGGTCAACTGATCAAATCCACCAGGGATTTTCCCAGGAACATCTAAAATACGGCTAAGTGCAGGAAATAAAATCTCTCTTACCAGGGTGCTTTTACCAGAGCCGCTGACACCGGTAACCACGGTAAGAGTGTCCAACGGAAATTGGACGGATATATTTTTAAGATTGTTAGCTCTTGCCCCCTCAAGGCATAACCTGTCCTTCCATTTCCTTCTATTTAAGGGAATTGGAATGGTATCGATACCATTCATGAATCGCGCAGTATGTGAGTTGACTTCTTGAGTTAATTGATTGATAGTTCCAGAGAAGACCAGTTCTCCTCCATGGGTGCCTGCATCTGGACCTATATCAATTAAATAATCCGCATATCGGATCACTTCTTCTTCATGCTCCACAATGATTACAGAATTTCCCAGATCCCGGAGTGATTTTAATACCTCAATCAAGCGGCGGGTATCTCTGGGGTGCAGACCTATACTCGGTTCGTCCAAAATATACATGGAACCAACCAAAGCACTGCCAAGTGAGGTAGCCAACCGAATTCGCTGGAATTCGCCTCCAGAAAGAGAGGCTGTCAGTCTATTAAGGTTCAGGTATCCCAGGCCTACTTTTGACAGGTACCCCAGTCGACTTTTAATTTCTTGTAAGATTCTTTTTGCCACCAGAAGGTCATGATCAACTAAATTCAGGTTTTCAAAAAAAGGCAGGACATCATCTACAGACATAAGTACCAAATCTGTAATCGATTGCCCCTCAATCTTTACGTAACTTGCATCCAGCCTCAATCTGCTGCCGCGGCAATCCGGGCATACAGTACGCCCCCGATACCGGGACAGTAAGACTCGATACTGTATTTTATGGCTTTTGGAAGCTAGAAATTTAAAGAATTTGTCAAGTCCTTTGAAAGCACCTTTGCCCTGCCATAATAAATCAACTTGTTCCTGAGAGAGCTCATTAAATGATCGGTGAATAGGGAAATCCCAATCTGCCGCGTTTAAGAGTAGTGGCTGAAGGCGCTTTTTCATGGTTTCGCTTCGCCATGGGGCAATAGCACCTTCAAAAACGGAGAACTCTTTGTTAGGGATTACTAAGTTGACGTCAATACCAAGTACCTTCCCGAATCCCTCGCAGTTTTTACAAGCTCCATAAGGATTGTTGAAACTGAAAAGATTAATACTTGGTTCCTGGAAAGTTATTCCATCTCTTTCAAAACGGTCAGAGAAAGAGGTGTGGGTTTGGTCCTCTAAAATTACCTTGCAGATACCGTCCCCTTCATAAAAGGCGGTCTGAACGGAGTCAGCCCAACGAAAAATGTCTTCTTCATCATCATTTTTCTGTTTTTTTCCACGGTCAATCAAAATATTCAAGCCAGAAAGTGATGAAAGCGATTCCATTTCCAGCAATTCTTCAATGAATTCAGGTTTGCCGGCAACAATTATCCGGGTATAACCTTTTTGAAGTAGTATTTTTAATTCATCTGGTACACTGCGTCCGTCTTTCAATAGCAATGGACAGACTATCATGAATCGGCTATCTGATGGCAGATTTTGAATGTAATCGACTACCTGGGAAATAGTATCTCTGGCCACAAGTTGGCCGCTTACCGGTGAATAGGTTTTGCCTACTCTGGCAAATAGTAATTTTAAATAATCATAAATCTCGGTAACAGTACCAACAGTTGACCTTGGATTACGAGTATTGGCTTTTTGCTCTATGGCAATAGCCGGAGATATCCCTTTTATATAGTCAACTTCAGGCTTCTCCATTCTCCCAAGAAACTGCCGGGCATATGAACTCAAGCTTTCTACATACATTCTCTGCCCTTCCGCGAAAAGAGTGTCAAAGGCCAGAGACGATTTCCCAGACCCGGATAAGCCGGTGATTACCACTAGTTTATTGCGTGGAATGGCTACTGAGATGGACTTAAGATTATTGACCCTGGCGCCTTTTATTATGATAAACTGCTTTGGGTCAAGTTTATCAATCTCATGGAGGGATACCAAGGCTGCGGAGGACATGGCGGCAAAGATACTACAGGCACCAAAATATTGGTAGTTTCAGCTAAAAACATACAATTGTAATATGAAAGACAAACAAAACAGGGTTATATCACTATATTCAGTTTACTTTTGGATTGAAAATTGCACCTGCTTATATTATGTAGGTTGATTTAATTGTTAGAGCATGTGTCTGCATTCAGATAAAATGGAGCTGGTTAGACATAGTAGGAGTAGAATTTTTTGTAGATTTGTTTCTAATTCTCTACATTTAAAATTGATTTTCAATTTATTTTAAACTAAACCCACCTAATAGAACAATATGGCATAGACTTATACGTTACTAAACAGGTTATGAAATGATGCAGAATTCAATAGGTGATAGTAAATTGATATCACTTTACAAAACCGGTAACGAGGAGGCTTTTGCGGAATTGTTAAATCGCCATAAGTCCAGGGTTTTCACAACCATTTATTTAATTGTAAAAGACAAATATGTTGCTGAAGACCTAATGCAAGAGACCTATATCAAGGTGATCAAGACCATTAAATCTGGGAAATATAACGAAGAGGGAAAATTTCTTCCCTGGATATTGCGAATAGCACATAATCTTGCTATTGATTACTTCAGGAGATCCAAACGCTATCCAACTATTATTATGGAGGATGGTAGTAGTGTATTCAATACCATGGAGTTCTCGGAGGAGTCGATAGAATCAAAGCAGATTGTTAGGGACACTCATGAAAAGCTAAAACAGCTGATTCAGGAGTTGCCCCCAGCGCAAAAAGAAGTACTGGTGATGCGCCACTATATGGAAATGAGCTTCCAGGAAATAGCGGATACCACCGAGGTGAGTATTAATACAGCTTTAGGGCGAATGCGGTATGCTTTGATCAACTTAAGAAAAAAAATGAAAAAATATAATATCGCCTATGACCAAAACCTTTACCCCCAATGATGTATTACGATACCTGTACAAAGAAACAAATTCAGCTGAAAGTAAGGAGCTAGAGGAGGCCATGCATCTTCACTCTAATCTGCTGGATCAATATGTGCAGTTAGCTGACATCAAGGAGCAACTGGACCAGGTTCGGAAGTTCCCGTCTGAAAGCACAATTCAAGCCATTCTTGAATACTCAGATACGTACGATTCAATACTATCTTAGATATTGGAAACAACTTGTTGATTAAGCAGGAATAAAGCCTTGATTTTCCTTGTTAAATCTACTGGCATTTAGGTAATTCGAGGTTATGAAGATTCTGATCATTCATCAGTATTTCAATGCCCCCGAATCCGGTGGACCACTGCGCTCGTATTACCTGGCTCAGGGAATGAAGTCCCATGGATATAATGTGGAAGTCATAACTTCACACAACTTAAAAGCTCCATTAGAAAAACAGATTCAGGGGATCAAAGTACATTATCTTCCAGTTTTCTATGATAATCATTTGCGGTTCCTGCCGCGCATAATTGCTTTTATAAAATTTGCCTGGTTGGCATATAAAAAGTCATTATTGATTGATGGAGTTGATCTGTGTTATGCCATTTCAACCCCTTTGTCTACAGGCTGGGTGGCAAACAAGCTTAAAGCAACTCAAGATATACCCTATATATTTGAAGTAGGCGATCTTTGGCCTGAAGCACCTATTCAAATGGGTATGTTAAAGTCATCCTGGCTCATCAAAAAAATCAGGCATTTTGAGAAGACTATATACCAAGGTGCCGATCGGGTAATAGCACTTTCTCCTGGAATTAAAGAGAGCATATTGAAAACGGCTCCAGGGTGTCAGGTAAGTGTAATTCCTAATATGTCCGATTGTCAGTTTTTTAGAATGCAGCCCAAGGAAGATTCTTTGGAAGAGCGATTTGGGGTAAAGGGCAAAATGGTAATTACCTATTTTGGAGCAGCTGGAAGGGCTAATCATTTGGAATACCTACTGGAAGCAGCCAGATATGCCCAATCTGCTAACCATAGATTACATTTTCTGGTGGCGGCACAGGGGTCTGAATTGAAGCGTATCAAAGAGTTGGCTGCTCAATATAGACTGCAAAACCTCGATTTCTTAAATTATGGAAATAGGGACTATCTAAAAAATTTGTTGAATATTACCGATGCGGTTTATGTGTCTTATGCTGATGTGCCAATACTGGCAACCGGGAGTCCCAATAAATATTTTGATGGATTGGCTGCAGGCAAATTGATGTTGGTCAATTTTAAAGGTTGGTTAAAGGAGCTCACAGAGCTCAATGAATTGGGATTCTATGTAGATCCAGAAAGACCGGAAGCAGTGTGTGAACTTATGAGCCCATTGGCATTGAACCGTCCCAACTTATTAGAATTACAAAAGAATGCCAGGGCCACCGCCGAAACCTATTTTTCTCGAGAATTGGCGGTTCAAAAGCTTTTGAAATGTCTTGATAACGAGCACCAGATGATGGTCAAAGGGACTGAGGTTTATACTTTGACTGCATAAACACTTGTCTTGCATCTGAGGTTTCCATTAGTTCAGGCAAAGTTAGTTGTCGTTCAACCATATATTCTTTTACAATTTCCCAGCCTATCCACTCGCCAATTCTTCCTGGGCATTTATCACCAATCTCGAGCGTCTTAGGCCTTTCATCCATGTATTTCTTTTTAACGAAATGGCTGGTCTCGTACAATAATTTCTTATCAATAAAATGAGACCAGATTACATCCTGGTTTTCATTTACATTGCTCAAATCCTCTCCACTGTAACCAATTAATAAACTGTCGGCAGTAAATGGGAGTACTTGTTTAGAGAAATAATAGGCTTTCCCGTAGTAAATCATTTCCGCAATCATAGAATTATCCTCTAACTCTGTTCGGTTAAGCCCAGTCGAAAGTAATAGAATAATTGAAGGTACGATGTATTCACGGCGATATCTTTTAAGTATATACCTGGGATAATCCAGCGGCCTAAAGGCAGCCTTTTCACCCAAATAGTAGTCCAGTCCAATGATAACTGCACTATCAGAAACGTACAGGTCATTGCCGGCAAACCCGGTAACAGCGGTGTAGATTTTTGGGATTTTAGAATCAGGATAGTAATACTGAAGATACTTGAAGGCCTGTTCCAAATGACCTTGTAGCTGACTGAGATCCCCAAAAACCCTGTTAATTTCTTCTTTCAGAATTGAACTGCCGGGGTTGTTGAGAAAAGCGTGGAGATAATTTACCGCCAGACTATCGTGAGGGTATAGATCCAGATGAAAGAATTGCTTACTAAACAATGGGTGTTGCTTGAGAAACTCAGCAATCTCTTCTTTCCCTTCTAGCTCAAACAGTTGCTGATCCCAGCGCTCCGCACTAACAGAGACCACTATATCACTTACATCAGGAATATTTTTATTGCCCGAACTACAGCTGCCGGCAATGAGCAAGATCACTATCAGTAACCAGTGATTGCTATTGTTGAATATCATATTCAAGGGGTCAGATATTATGCCGTTGAAATTTCTTGCCCTTCTTTGTCCAAAAATCTGAAATCTGTGATTGCCAGTGAAGAATCCTTTTGAACACCTACCCATTGGTTGTATTTGAAGAACCACTTAATCCGCTGGTTAATTATTCCCTTGGTAAAAAAAGCGTATAAGAAAGGATGTACAGACAATGTCACACTTTTTTGGTTTTTCTTTAGCAATAAATGTTCCAGGCTTTCCTCCACTTGATCAGACACCAATATAGATGCACTGATTTTTCCACTACCACTACAGGTAGGACAAGTCTCTTTGGTGGTAATGCTCAGTTCGGGACGAACCCGTTGCCGGGTGATTTGCATCAGGCCAAATTTTGTTAAAGGCAATATGGTAAACTTGGAGCGATCATTCTTCATGGACTCCTTTAGCTTACTGAAAAGAAGCTTCTTGTTTTCAGCTTTCTTCATATCGATGAAATCGATCACGATGATCCCACCCATATCTCTTAGTCTCAATTGCCGGGCAATTTCCTTTGCAGCATGAAGGTTGACAGTTAGAGCGGTAGTCTCCTGGTCAGTTTCTGCATTTGATTTGTTGCCACTGTTTACATCGATAACGTGCAAAGCCTCGGTATGCTCAATTACCAAGTAACCACCACCGGCTACACTAACCGTTTGACCAAATAACGACTTCAACTGTTTTTCAATGCCGTAGCTTTCAAACAGTTTTATTTTGCCATTGTAATGCTTTACGAGGTTGCTTTTCTCTGGGGCAATTTTTTCAACAAATTGTTTGACTTCTTGGAATATTTTGGAATCATCAGTAACTATAGAATCAAAAGACTCATTTAGCACGTCTCTTAGGATCGAGGAAGCACGATTCATTTCGCCAATGACCTTCGCTCGAGGTTTAGCTGATCTTAATTTATTAATACCATCTCTCCAACTCTGGACCAGGTTGCGCAGATCACGGTCAAGCTCTGCAACCTCTTTTCCAGCGGCAACGGTACGTATTATTATTCCAAAATTTTCTGGTTTTATTGAAGACAAAAGTCTTTCAAGCCGTTTGCGCTCTAATAAATTAGGAATCTTTTTGCTGATACTGACGGTGTTTGAAAATGGCACCAGTATCAGGTATCTTCCTGCAATAGACAACTCGCTGGATAATCGAGGCCCTTTTGTTGAGATAGGCTCTTTAACAACTTGTACTAAAATTTGCTGGCCCTTTATAAGCACCTGCGCAATTTTTCCCAGCTTATTTATATCCGGTAGAATCTTAAACCGGTCGAGTTTGCTGGATACGTTTTTATTCTTTTGTACAAGCTTGGTGTATTTGTTTAGAGAACTAACCTTTGGACCTAAGTCCAAATAATGTAAAAATGCGTCCTTTTCATATCCAATATCAATAAAAGCAGCATTTAAGCCTGGAACTACTTTTTTTACTGTTCCCAGGTATATGTCCCCAACTGTAAATTGGTTACCGCTTTCATCATAATGGAATTCAACAACGTTTTTATCTTTTAAAAGGGCTATTCGACATCCGTTTTGAGTAGAGTTAATAATAAGGTCGTTACTCAAGACATTATAGATTTAAATTATAAACAGATGAGATAGCAGAAGAAATAGCTTAATAAAGTTAATTATTTCTTCTTGTGTCGATTCTTTCTCAATCGCTTTTTCCTCTTATGAGTAGCGATTTTATGTCGTTTTCTTTTTTTACCGCAAGGCATAATTTAATGTTTTATTTTCCTCCTGAACTCAGGAGGTGATATACTATATTATTTTAATTTCTCTAAATATTCATCTACGGCGGCCAGTACTTCAGGTTCTTGATCCATGGTTTTAATCAACTCAAATTGATCACGAGCCTTGGTCTTTTCTCCAGCTTCGAAATAACTCACACCCAAATAAAATTGCCCTTCAAGATGTTCGGGATGACTCTGAGTGAGTTTTTCAAAACGTTCAACTGCCTTACCGAATTGCTGTGATTGAATAGAAAGCAACCCTAAATTATACAGTCCCAACTCATTTTCCGGCTCATTATCAACTACTTCCCGCAAAAGTAATACTGCTTGCATGGGTTGCTCCGGCAGGAAGGTCAGCGCTACTTTGGCCTTGACATCATACATGCCAGGATCTTGCTCCAATGCAAGATTGAAATACTTGCGCGCGTTTTTCCCAAGTTGATCCTGTTTCTGTACCTCCACAGCAAAGCTATAAGCCTCGAAATAACCATCACCGGCTTTTAGCCATCGTTCCATGTCAGGCTCCTTATCAGCCGCCTGACCATAATAATAAGCAGCACTATCCAGGTAATTAAAACTGGCAAATAGCCCTGCTAAGGAATCTGCAAATGTAGCACTTTTTTTCGGAAGTAAGTCAGCATTAATCCTTTGTTTTAAATGACTAATTTCTGATAGCTCACTTTCAGACAGTTGTCTATCGTGTGATGCTGATAATTGAGTGTCAGAAGGCTGGCCAATTGCCTCGGCATTTTCCTGTTCCTTATTATCCACAACTACTTTTGGAAGAAGGAATAATATTACAATCAGCACCAGTGCCACTCCCGTTACGAACAATCTAGAGATCCACATATCTAAGGATTGTAGATAATTAACATTATCCGTTCAAGGCTTTAACCTTGTCACTACTCTTAATTTTTTCAACAAATACCTTAGAAGGCTTAAAACTAGGGATATAATGTTCGTCAATAATGATGGCGGTATTCTTAGATATATTTCGAGCGATTTTTCGAGCTCGTTTTTTATTTACGAAACTTCCAAATCCTCTAACATAGATATTCTCTCCATTTGACATAGAGGTTTTGACAACATTAAAAAAGGCTTCAATGGCGGTGGTTACATCAGCCTTGTCAATTCCTGTTTTTTCTGCTATTTCGGCAATAACATCTGCTTTAGTCACTGTACGTTTGATTTAAATGATAAAAATTCCTTAAAATACTTAGAACCAATTAATTTTGGGATGGCAAAGGTAAATTGTCCCGCCTAATTTTAAAAGAAAATAAACTAAAATATTGTCAATCTACCAGTTATAAATTTATCTCTTGCAGTATTTTGAAAAATTCTTCATTTTCTTCAGCCCTTTTATTCTGGTACCATAAGCACAAAAGGGACCTGCCATGGCGTAAAACCAAAGAGCCCTATAAGATTTGGCTTTCAGAAATTATTCTACAGCAGACTCGTGTGGGACAGGGTTTGCCCTACTATCAGGCATTTTGCCAAAAGTACCCCTCAGTAACAGATCTTGCAAATGCCAGCGAACAGGAGGTGCTGCGGCTATGGCAAGGCTTGGGCTATTATTCCAGAGCCCGCAACTTGCATCAGTGTGCCCGTTTGATAGTAGAAAAATATCAAGGTAAGTTTCCTGATTGCTATCACGAGTTATTGGCCCTTCCGGGCATCGGTGATTATACTGCCGCTGCAATCGCCTCATTTGCATTCAATCTGCCTACCCCTGTAGTTGACGGGAATGTATTTAGGGTGTTGTCCCGTATTTTTGGCATCAAGGATGATATAGGATTGCAAAAAACTAAAAAAGTATTTCGGGATTACAGCAGTAAGTTGATTAGTAGTTCCGCTCCCGACCTATACAATCAGGCAATCATGGAATTTGGTGCCCTGCATTGTACTCCTGCTCAACCAAAATGTATCAGCTGTCCTTTTAGCAATTATTGTTATGCATTTCAAAACCAGGCACAACACCAATTTCCGGTAAAAGTTAAAAAAAGAGCAGTTCGCAACCGGTATTTCTATTATTATGTGGTAAAATCCGGCCCATATCTTTTAATGAAAAAAAGGGAGCAGAAGGACATATGGCAGGGTCTTTATGACTTTTTTCTGTTGGAGCAAAAAGAAGCAACAGACCCAATACAGCTATTAGAGAGCATTTTGCCGGATGGATTATGGTTGGAACAAGTGCAGATCAATGAACCATCTGCCACCTACCAGCATAGACTAACTCATCAGCTTATCAACGCACAATTCCTGGTAGTGGAGCCGCAGAACCACCAGGTTCTGAGTAACTGGAAACAGGGGTTTGGGTTAAAGAGCTTCACAGTGCAGGAAGTACTCGATTTGCCAAAGCCTATTTTGATCGACAATTATTTGAAGGAAGACATATTTTAGTTAAATTTAACTCGGATTATGCATTAGACTTCGTAGTAAGACTAGGAATAGATTTCTAGTGCATAAACCGGGTTTAAATGAATCAATTTCTTTTAAGGTAAATTTTGACTGACATATGGCTGGTGTAAACAAGGTGATACTAGTAGGGAATCTGGGTAAAGACCCTGAGGTTAGACATTTAGAGAGCGGTGTGATGGTAGCCAATTTCTCCCTGGCCACCACAGAGTCGTATAAGGACCGAAACACCGGAGAGCGGCGACAGATAACAGAATGGCACAATGTTGTTCTGTGGAGAGGCTTGGCAGAGGTATCAGAAAAATATCTCAAAAAAGGAAACCAAATATATGTTGAGGGTAAGCTGAAGACCAGATCCTGGACTGACCAGGAGGGAAATACCCGCTATACTACTGAGGTCATTGCAGACAATATGACCATGCTGGGTGGTCGCCCTACAGATGGAGCCGGTGTTCCAGTAACAGCGGTTGCCGGTCAGCCAGCTAGCAGTCAGGCAACTACCAATGAGGCATCAACACCTGCATCGCCTAACATTACAGCCGTCAGTGACGATTCAGATGATCTGCCCTTCTGATTTCAACAAATAGCAACCCCTTGGAAATAGCATCAGAGGATCCTTTATTAGACTTGTTCTTGTTGGCCCAAATATTAACCACGGAGGCCCTGTATTTTGCTTTTTATGGTGCATTACTGGTTCTGTTATTGGGGCTATCAGCAATTGTTTCCGGATCGGAAGTGGCATTTTTTTCTTTAAGTAAGGAGGACATCCTCAATTGCAGAAACGGAGAAAGCCCCAGTGAACGGAGCATTGCCAAACTCCTTGATCAGCCAAGAAGGCTATTGGCTACCATCTTGATTGCAAACAATCTGATAAACGTTGCCTTTATTACCTTGTCAACTTTTGTGGTCTGGAGGTTTGTAGGATCACATACTACCGAGGGAATAGTATTGATCGTGCTCACCATAGGAACGTCTGCTGCGATCGTATTTTTTGGAGAAGTGGTACCTAAAGTATATGCAAATCACAACAATACGGGTTTCGCAAAGATGGCTTCAGGATTGATTTCCATGGCTTCTGTGATCTTTAAACCAGTAGCATGGATATTGATGTCCATGAGTGACGTAATTGAATCAAGAATTGAAAAGAAAGGTTATAACCTATCGGTGGATGATCTAAATCAGGCGTTGGAGCTAACCACTAATCAAAATACCTCTGAAGAGGAAAAGGGAATTCTGAAAGGTATAGTGAATTTCGGAACACTTTCAGTAAAGCAGGTGATGCAATCAAGAATGGAGATTACAGCAATGGATATTGAAATAGATTTCCATGAATTAATGAGTAAGATTAATAAACATGGATATTCAAGAATTCCTGTTTACAGGGAGACAATTGATAAGATAGAAGGGATACTGTATATAAAAGACCTTTTATCTTATATAGATAATGAGGCAGACTTTAAATGGCAAACCCTTCTAAGGCCAGGTTACTTTATACCAGAAAATAAAAAAGTTGATTCGCTCTTGAGGGACTTCCAGGAGAAAAGAGTGCACATGGCCATTGTGGTTGACGAGTACGGAGGAACTTCAGGGCTTATTACCTTGGAAGATGTAATCGAAGAAATCGTTGGTGAGATTAATGACGAATTTGACAGTGATGGGTTAGGTTACAATAAATTAGATGAGCACACTTTCATTTTCGAGGGCCGCACTTCTCTTAATGACTTTTGCAAAGTAATAGGAGATGAGGTAAGTATATTTGATCAGGTCAAAGGGGAAAGTGAAAGCTTGGGTGGATTGCTACTGGAGCTTCATGCTAAGCTACCGAGAGTAGGAGAAAAGATTTCATTCGATCATTTTAGGTTTACCGTAGTATCTGTAGATAATAAAAGGATTAAAAGAGTTCGTGTCTATACAAATCGCCCATTATTAAACCCTATATGACCTGCCAAAGGACTATTGGTTTTAGAAAATTATGAAAGGTATTTACTATCTTTTTCTGGTTACTGTGTTGGTGGTGGTAACCACAGCCTGTCAGGAGGCAACCTATGTTCCAAAGCCCAAGGGGTACAACCGAATCGAACTACCCGATCATCAGTATCGGGCTATCGATGATTTCTATCCCTATCAATTTGAGTATTCTCAACAGGCCACGGTAGTACCAGATACCTCCTGGATGTCGGAGCCCTATTGGATACATTTGGTTTATGAAGATCTTGGGGCAGATGTTCAGCTAACTTATAAAGACCTCAATTACAACCAACAAAAACTTAGAGAACTGTTACAAGATTCTTATAAGCTTACCAGCAAACATCAGATCAAGGCCTATTCGATCGATGAGCGTATTTTAAAAACGCCAAAAGGTCATACAGCGGTAGTTACCGAACTTAGTGGAGAGGTCCCTAGTCAGTTTCAGTTTTTTTCAACGGATAGCTCGAGACATTTCTTGAGAGGCGCCTTGTATTTCCCTTCAGCGACCAAAAACGATAGCCTGCAGCCTATAATCGAGTACATCAAAGTGGATATTATTCATATGTTAAACACTTTGGAGTGGAAAAAAAGTTGAACATTCCATTCTGGAAATGAACAATGGGTTTTTTTGACACCAGTATAGAATACCTGAAAGGTGTAGGACCCCAAAAATCTGCACTTCTAAATAAGGAATTACAAATCTTCAACTATGGAGATTTGATTCAACACTATCCTTTCAGATATGAGGATCGTACTCGTTTCTATGAGATACAGGCGGTAGACCACACATTACCCAATGTACAAATAAAAGGGACGCTCCAATCTTTTGAAACCATCGGTGGAGGTTCTAAGAAAAGACTGGTGGCCCAACTGCGAGATGCTACAGGTACCATAGAGTTGGTTTGGTTCAAAGGTATCAAGTGGGTACAAAAGAAATTACAGCATGGGGTGACCTATGCCGTGTTTGGGAAACCATCACGCTATGGGAAACGGATAAACATCGTACATCCGGAATTGGAAGTTTTCACCCCCAGCCATGAAGGTCCGGGCTTCCTTCAACCAATATACCACACTTCAGAAATACTGAAGAGTCGCTTTCTGGATAGTAAGGCTATATCAAAACTCCAAAAGCAGTTGTTGATTGCCGCCCAAGGAAGAATCATAGAGACCCTTCCGGTTGGGTTGATAAGTGAATTGAATTTAATGTCAAAAGCTGAGGCAATGTGGCATATTCATTTCCCTCAAGACTCTGGAAAGTTAAAGGAGGCGCGTTTACGTCTAAAGTTTGAAGAGTTGTTCTACATACAAATTCGACTGCTCAAATTAAAACTAGCCAGGATTAAAAAATTCAAAGGCAAAATTTTCAAGGAAACCGGCCTTATAAAGGAATTCTATCATCATCACTTGCCATTTGAATTAACAAACGCCCAAAAAAAGGTGATCAGAGAAATTTATTCTGATATGAAATCAGGGAACCAGATGAATCGGTTACTTCAGGGAGATGTGGGTAGTGGAAAGACCATAGTAGCATTTATCTGTATCCTGGCAGTAGTAGGAGCCAATGCCCAGTCAGCACTAATGGCTCCCACAGAAATTCTGGCGGAACAGCACTATAGGGGACTAAAGCCTTATGCGGATAAATTGGGCATAAAAATTAGTATTCTGACAGGATCAACAAAAAAGAGTGCCAGAAATACATTACATGCGGATCTTCTGGAAGGATCTTTGCAAATTCTTGTTGGGACACATGCACTTTTAGAAGATGAGGTACAATTCAAGAATCTGGGGCTGGCTGTAATTGATGAACAGCACCGATTTGGAGTAGCCCAACGGGCAAAGCTTTGGAGTAAAAACAATGATTTCTTCCCTCATGTATTGGTAATGACTGCAACTCCTATTCCCCGGACTCTGGCCATGACCTTATATGGTGACCTTGATGTATCGGTGATAGACGAACTTCCCCCTGGTCGAAAACAAATTGAAACAGTTCACCGATATGATCAAAACAGGCTGAAGGTGTTTGGCTTCATCAAACAACAAATCACTGCAGGCCGTCAAGTATACATCGTATATCCTCTTATCGAAGAGTCAGCAAAAATGGACCTAAAGCATTTAGAGGATGGATATGAAAGTATTCACAGGGCATTTCCAAATATTCCAGTAAGTATTGTTCATGGAAGAATGAAATCCAGAGACAAAGATTTTGAAATGCAACGATTTGTTAAAGGAGAAACAAAAATCATGGTTGCAACCACAGTTATCGAGGTTGGAGTGGATGTACCCAATGCTTCGGTAATGATCATTGAAAACTCCGAAAGGTTCGGACTTGCACAGCTTCATCAGTTACGAGGACGGGTGGGGCGAGGTGTGGATCAGAGTTATTGTATACTCATGACCGATGTAAAGATCAGCAAAGAAGGCAGAACCCGTATTCAAACGATGGTGCGCACCAACAATGGGTTCGAGATTGCAGATGTGGATCTAAAGTTAAGAGGACCTGGTGATATCATGGGCACCCAGCAGAGCGGTGTACTGGACTTACTAATTGCCGACCTGGCTCAGGATGGTAAACTCCTACAATTTGCCCGGGAAAAGGCCAAAAAATTATTGGAAGCTGACCCGGATTTGCGATTTCCTGAAAACATAAATATTCAAAGGCAAATAGCGCAGCAGCACAAGTCCAGCTTAAATTGGAGTAGAATAAGTTAGTTTATTAAATAGGGGTTTATGCCATAAAAATCGGTTCCTACACTATTTTTTTGTATTATTACCAAATTAAATATGATTTTACCGGAATATATACCCAAGAACTCGTCAGTTTTAGCAACAATGGTTTTTTTGCTAATGACTATATTGTTGATGGCCTGTCAATCATCCCAGGATCAATCAGATGGTACTATTGACCAATCTGAAGAAGAAAATAATCCTGCGGCCAATGGATTTGACCTGGAAAACTCGGATGTTGCAGCCATTGAGATTGCTGATCTGGTAATGGAGGCGATGGGGGGGCGCAGTGCCTGGGATCATACCAGATATTTGGCGTGGGACTTTTTTGGTGCTCGAAAACTAGTGTGGGATAAACTGACGGGAAATGTACGGGTTGATTTCCCTGATAGCTCGGTATGCCTGGTGAACATCAGTGATGGTACTGGAAAGGTTTACAAAGATGGCGAAGAAGTTACCAACCCCGATTCGCTTGCTAAGGAGCTCGAAAAGGGAAAACGTATTTGGATCAACGATTCTTACTGGTTGGTAATGCCTTTTAAACTCAAAGATTCCGGAGTAACTTTGAAGCATTTTGGAACACTTGAGACACTTGAAGGTACCCCTTCTCATGTATTGGAGCTAACCTTTAAAAAAGTTGGTGTCACCCCCAAGAACAAATATTTGATTTATGTGGATACCACCACCAATTTGGTAAATCAATGGGCTTATTACAGAGAGTCGGATCAGGATTCAGCTAATTTCACTTTACCATGGAGTGCGTATGAACAATACGGTGACATTTTACTATCCGAATTTAGAGGTGAACGTTCGTTAAGTGATGTTATGGTATTTGATACACTACCGGCGGAAGTATTCACCTCATTTAAGGCGGTTGACTTAAGCATCTTAACCACTCAATGAAACAATTGCTGATCATATTGACCCTGTCCATTGCCGGACTAACATTAGTAGCTCAAACGGGAAATGGTGAACAGGAATGGGATCTTACTTACGAATCTTTGCTTGACCTCAACGGTGTAAAGTGGGATCACAGTCAGGGAACCCTATTTACCTGGTTAAAAAATCGGGAAAAAGAGCATAATATCATATCTGACTTTGTCCAGGGTGAACTAGACAAGAGACCTGAAGCCACATTCCTTATAGACCATCCAACATTTCCATCTGGAGGGCGAACCACTATACTTGGTGTTAAAAACCGAGCAGGATGCTATTTTTATTGGCGTTCAACGGATGAAAGCATGAAAGAATTCAAACGAAAGCCGATCTCTACCGGCTTGTTTGACCAGATTTTTAATCGCTTGCATTCATTAAAACAAAGAGGTTACGAGAATATGGGAAGCCCGGAGAAGGCATATGCAGGCTTTTTGAGTACTTTAAAAGCTGGACAGGCAAAACAGGTGCTCCTTCATATTAACGATTTTCTGGAATTTGACGTTAACAACCACCAAATTCTTAGAGTCGGTAGAATCTTTGAGATTGAGCAATCTTTACAAGTGAAAAACAACTGATCATCAAGTAAAACCATGGGTATGTCAATCATTGACCTGGCAGCCATCTCTACCCGGGCGCCTCAGAACCTCAATAAGAAAAGTATTAAAGCGCATACCAAGGAACTCACCAAGGAGCTGGATGAATTGCAAAACAAGCTTTATGCTGAAAGTAAGTGGAGCCTACTGGTTATTCTTCAGGGGATGGATGCCAGTGGAAAAGATGGTGCAGTCAAGCAGGTATTTAGCTCAGTTAACCCTCAAGGGATAAGGGTGAAGTCATTCAAAGAACCAACTAAAAAGGAACTGGCACACGATTTTTTATGGAGGGTACACCGGCATACGCCAGCCCGGGGAAAGATCCAAATATTTAATCGCTCCCATTACGAAGATGTCCTGGTAACCCGTGTATTGGGATTAACTAATGATGAGACCGCTCAAAAACGATTCCGAATAATTAATGAATTCGAAAGGCTGTTGCAGGAAAGAGGCACTCAAATTCTTAAGTTCTACCTCCATCTATCTGAAGAGGAGCAGCAGGAAAGGTTTCAGGATCGTCTGAATAACCCCAGAAAACATTGGAAGTTTAATCCTAATGATCTAAAATCGGCCACTGACTGGCCACTTTAGCCACTGACTGGCCACTTTATAGAAAATACTATCAAGAAGTATTTGAAAAATGCAGCCCGGAGATACCCTGGACCATCGTCCCTTGTGATCAAAACTGGTACAAGGAGTATTTGATGGCTAAGAAGATTGTGGAAACGCT
>QIMC01000340.1 GCA_003232185.1 Flammeovirgaceae bacterium
AGATTATTTATGAAGTGATCAACAGTCCCATACACCGGTTGTACTTTCAATCGTTCCAATCGGTCAACAAACCCCCATCTTCCCCTTAACTTCACTGCTAATAGCTCATCGTGGAAAACGCCAATGTCTTCATACCGGTTGGCGATTCTAAGCTTTCCGTTTAGGTCAATAAACCCATACTGATCATGGATCCGGACTCCTATAAATCCGCCATCCAGGGTTCTTATCTCCTGAATACCAGGATCATTGATAAAAGTCCGTTTTGCAATGTTATAAATCCCTTTTCCGTTTTCGTCCTCAAAATGATAGTATCGAGGATCTTCTTTGAAAGCACTCAGTACTTGGTACCGCAATGAAAGTGCCTGTTCGCCTGCTAATGAAACTAAGCCATATTGATGATTTACGTCTTGCTCTATTACCCCGGTTTCTGTGGCCGATAATTGATTTGTTGTTTGATAAATTATCTCTTGACGGGTATTTACGATCCCATATAATTTATTGGTTTGAAATAAATAAATATCCTTGGTTATCTTATCCAGCTTGTTGAAACGAGGTTTGATCAGCCAATTTCCAGATTTGTCGATTAACCCCCAACTTCCCAGGTAATTTGCGAAAGCCACATCTTCAAAGAAATCAGTTACTTCCTGATATTGTGGTGGTATCACCTCTATTCCCATACCGTCAGTAAACCCCCAATTGTCTTGTCGCTTTACCGCAAACAGTTCTTCAACTGCAGGTCTTATTTCCTGGTAATTCCTGGTACTGACCTTTTGCAATTCAAAATTGAGCAAGTCCCATTTCCCTTCTTGTCTTTCTACCCCGAGGTAGTTGTCCTCAATCCAGATCGTTTTATTTTCGACGGCTATTAGCTCTTTCCCAGCAGCGTTAATCACTCCAAATTGACCTCCGCGAGTGATAACAGCTTTGCCATTGCTGAATTCAAGAACTTGAGAATTTGGAAATGATTTGATACCCTGACCTTGGGTATTATACAGGTGACTGTTTTCTAAACCCAAACCTACTAAAATACCCTTCTCTCCTGTCCTGAGACTTTTTAGCTGATGGCTGGCTACTAGCCGGTACTCCCCGTCTTTGATTTCATATGTGTCCAACATCTTGCCCCTGAATTCTTTGCCATATAACTCGATCACATGATATTTGGGTGGAATGAGTACTTGTCCAGAGGCATCAACCAATCCGGATATTTCACGGTCCATAATAATTGCATATTGATTGTTGAGCGGTTTGATCAGGGTATACTGATAGGGCAAGACCTCTTGAAGAGATAGGTTTATCATTCCAAATTTCCATTCAGTGTCTATTTTTTTAGAAGCAACAATCAGATTATTAAATATTTGCAGTAGTCCGTATTCAAAGTTGAGTACTACATTCCCTTTCAGATCAATAAGCCCATACCGTTCTTCCTGAAGGGAAGCATCCATTTTGGAAGCAACAATCAATTGCCGATTGAGGGGATATAGGTTAAGGTATCCAGGAGTGGCTATTTTTTTATTTTCCAGGGTAATTAATCCCCACCGCCCATTCTCTTTATAGCCCAGTACATCATCCAGTGGATGAAACTCACCTATTGACCAACCCAGGTCATCATATTCAGCAGGAATGATAACTTTATCCTCTGAGTCGCGAACACCCTTTTTATTGTTCTTTTTGAAGATAAAATACTCTTCCACAGAAGATTCTGCCAACAGGTTATATTGGATTAGGCACAGGGGAATTAAAAGAACCACCCATGATAAAGGCAGAAGTTTAAGGCTGATTAATTTGAGGTAGAATATTTTCAAGGAGATCATGTTATATCTTCATGCATGCAATTAATGTATTAGCAGGAAGATAGACAAGCTGATCGGCATCATTTATAGACAAAACCTTACTGGTCTTAGAAAGTCGGTATTATTGCTTCTCAGGGGTAACCGGTTCTTTATCCAGGTTAAAAAGATCGTTTAGAACATCAATCAAGGTTTCAGCATCGCCCCGTCGACATGCTGCTTTCAACTGAAGTACAGGCAGTTTAATCACTTTTTGCATGATGCTTTTAGTCAATTTCTCCACCATCTCAGTTTCATCGTTCGAAGCATTCTTCAAATATCTGGTAATTTCTTCCTTCCTAATCAGCTCTAATGCATTCTTCAGCTTATTGATGGTAGGATTAACGCTCATATCCTTGTTCCAATCACCGAAATCTACAATTGCTTCTGACAAAATGGATTCTACCTTTGGGATGGATGCTAATCGACGCTTTAGCGTTTCATCTACACGTGATCGAATATCATCAATATTGTAAAGTAATACTCCATTGATCTCTTCAATCCCAGCTTCAATATTTCGTGGTACACCCAGATCTATAAAGTATTTATAATTGCTTATGGGAAATTTGGATAGAAGTGACTTGTGGATCAATAAGTCTTGACTGTTTATCGCTAAAACCACCACATCCACTTTTACCAGATGATCCTCAATTGTTTCAAAAGGAACTGCCTGGAATCCACATGTTTTGGCTAGGTTTTCAGCTTTCGCTTCCGTACGGTTGGCAAGAAGTACTTGATGATTCTGAAAATTTTTGTGATCTGAAATATTCATGCATAGATCACTACCTACACTGCCCAATCCAATGATCATGACTTTGGGGCTTTCCAAATTAACCGTAAGCTCGGAAATTAATTCAAGCGTAGCATAACTGACAGATGCGGCTCCGTCTCTAAACGCAGTTTCCTGGACTACTTTCTTATTGGTAAAAAAAGCCGTGTGTAGCAAACGGTGTAAAAAAGGTCCTACCATATCGGCATCCGCAGATAGTTGATAGGCTGTCTTAACCTGATTAGTAATTTGAACGTCTCCAACGATTTGAGACTCCAGACCAGAAGCTACCCTGAATAAATGCTCCACAGCTTGCTGATGATCCGTTATGTTCTTAAAGTAGCCATGGAATTCTTTTGGGTTTTCCACGTTCTTTTGCAATACCAGGACTTTAACCAGCTCTTCACTAAGGTCTTCATTTGATCCGTAATAAATTTCGCAGCGATTGCAAGTTGACAAAACTAAAACATCCCGGAGACTGAATAGATCCCGAATACGCTCCAGTATATCAAAGGTTTCTTCTGGATTCAAAGCCATATGCTCCCTTACCTCAATAGGGGCAGTCTTGTGAGAAATACTTATGACTTTAAAGTGATTGTGCATGAATGCTTTGTGAATAGAAGACAAAGTTAAGATGATATGCTATAATTTAAACATTTTAAAGTTATTTATAATGGTTCTACGCCATTACTAGGGCTGGGGTTTAGAAAGTACATAATAAATCTAATTTGAACCTGCTGCAAGCTAATTTGCTCCAAATATATTTCATTCTTGTACAGAGTAATTACGTGTTGGATCCGTAGGGTTTTCGGATTTTCCAGAACGGAGGCAAACGGCTACCTGGTGCTCATAGCCCTGCTAATGATCGGTCATTTCGGAATGACTCGATTTTCCACTGCGGAGGATTTCAACTTTGAAGATCCTGAATTCATGAATAGTATATCTCAAATACATTCTTTACTTCAAGATTCTATATCCATAAAATCTAAACCGATGGAGTCATTTAATCCAAATACAATTGACTATGACCTTTTAATCTCCTGGGGATTAGAGCCTAAAGTAGCAGCCAATATGGTAAAATACCGTAAGGCAGGTGGGCATTACAGTAAACCGGAGGACCTTAAAAAAATATTTGGAATGACTGATTCAATTTGGTTAGCACTTCGACCCTGGATGAAATTTAACTTAAGAGCAAGTAAATCAAAAGTGAGGGAAGAATATATACAAAGCCCGTATACAAATAAAAATACTGATAGAGTCATTATTCGCAAAGACCTAAATGAGGTGGATAGTGTCTGGCTACAGAAAATCTATGGTATTGGCCCCGTATTGAGTAAGCGCGTGGTGAAGTATAGAAACATACTGGGCGGTTATTACTCTATGGAGCAGCTCAAGGAGGTCTACGGCTTGTCTCCTGAAGTGCTGGAAAACCTAAGAAAAAACCTTTTTATTGAGCCAGGGGGCAATCTTGTCAGGATAAATCTTAATACTGAAGATTACCAACAAATAGCAGCACATCCTTATATATCATATTATCAAGCCAAAGCCATCATTGCCTACAGGGGTCAACACGGATCATTTAAAAGTACCGAAGAAATAAAAAAGATACATTTAATTGACGATAGTACTTATCTTAGAGTCCATCCGTACCTGGATTTTTAATTACGGCCTATTTTTAGCATTTGATCACAACTTGACCCATGCACAGGATCCTGAATTCATATCTGCGCCGCCTTACCAACCTGACTTCCAGAAATAAGTCATTGTTGCTGTTGAGATTAGTCGTTGGTAGGTTCATAGATATAAACGAACTGGATTTTTTAAACAAAAAACCGGCATTTTCAATAGTAGAACAACTTATTGCCAGAAAGAAAGAGATAGTTATTTGCCGGGTTCAGGACAGCCGGGATGAAACCAATAATATTGTAAGTCAAAAGTTGAGAAAGTTATTGCGCTCAGATCGATTCGTGTTGGAAGAACGTGGAGCCAAAGACCTTTTCCTGGCATGGCCATTTGCTTGTGGCTCTTTTTCGGATGGTACCCCTGTGCGGGCACCCTTATTGTTTTTTCCGGTTTCATTACAGATGTTGGACAACAATTGGGTACTAAATACCAGGCAGGATGAGTATTGTTACTTGAACCGCAGTTTGTTACTGGCATATGCTCACTTCAATAAGGTGCCGGTTGATGAGCAGCTGATGGATTTTAATTTCGAAGAATTTCCAACAGATAGCAGATCTTTTCGGGTAGCCCTCTATAAGTTGTTCAAAGACAGTGTATTTGAGTTAAATTTCAATCAACAGAACTTTACCGATAACTTATTGTCATTTAGGACTTTCAACAAGACGGAGCATAAAAAGCACTTTAAACGAGGAACAATTACCTTGCAGCCTGAAGCAGTATTGGGGTTGTTTCCTCAGGCGGGGTCCTATTTAGTCCCTGACTACCTTACCTTGCTGGAAGACCGGTCTACATTGGATTTGAGTACTCTTTTCAGCGGCCAGAATGAAGAGGAGGTAACTCCTGAATTCGGATATTTGACCTCGTTAAAAGAAGAACAAACAGTAACTCCGTTTAAAACAGATGCCTTCCAAGAGAACGCACTAAAGGCCATTAAATCAGGAAAATCTTTAGTGATAGAAGGTCCTCCAGGTACCGGCAAATCTCAATTAATCTCCAATGTAATGGCCGATTATGCATCTAGAGGAAAGAGGGTGCTGTTGGTTTGTCAAAAAAGAGCTGCACTGGATGTGGTGTCCGAAAGGCTACATGAGGCAGGAATGGGTAATTTCATCGCGCTGGTACACGATTTCAAAAATGATAGAAGGCCTTTGTATAACCAAATATTGGAGCAAATAGAAAACCTCAATGAATATAAGCGATTGAATGGAAGCCTGGATGCCATCCAAATCGAAAGGCAATTTCTACAAGTAAGTAGGAGGATAGATCAGATTACCGAGGAGTTTGAGGAATTTAAATTGGCGCTATTCGATCAACAGGAGTGTGGTGTTTCAGTAAAGGAGCTGTACATGACATCAACGCTCAATAGTGCATCAATTAATTTGAAACAAGAGTTCAAATACTTTCCGGAGATAGAGGGCAGGCAGTTCTCGCAAAAAATAGAAGTCTATAATAGCTATTGGCAACAGCTCAATCAGTCTGGATTTCTATGGAAGGAACGAAGGTCATTTCATTCATATACTTTAAAAGATCTGAAAACCATCAATAACCTTATAGATGATGTCACGGAATACGCAAGTGACTCAGTAAAAAAGGTTAATGCATTATTGAAGGCTACCGTATCATTCGAATCCCTGGAGGAAATTGCTCGAAATAAGGAGGATATACTTAAGTTCATTAACCTGACTAAAGATCCTACAGTATATCGTTTTTTTAAACATCAGGCAAACTTCAAAGATATTTATAAGAACCAACTGGGGCTTGCTAATATAGAGCGAGTAGTCCTTGATTGCTTCATGAAGGAAGGGCCAGAAGTAAGTATTCCAACTAAGGAATTGGGCTCTTTTCAAGAAATTATTCAACAAAGGATCGAATCCAGAAAAAATGTATTTAAGTGGCTGAATTGGCATCTATTCAGCAAAGAGAAAATGCAATACCAACGAGTCCTAAGAGCCAATGGTTTGCTTTACAATAAAGACGGTTCTAATATCTTAGTTGAGAAAGTTGATAATCGTCTGAATTTGGAACATAATATATCAAAACTGGAAGCATACCCCTGGCTAATAGAAATTCCAGAGAATCATAATCAGGTTGATCATCAAGCCTGGTTTTATTATCAGAAGAAAGCTATTGAAGCACATAATATTTTTACCGGTCAACAGAATTTCAATGAGTATTTTAATATATCCCAATTGTCATATGGAGACCTAAAGGAGGTATTGAAAAATCTGTTGGTTATACTTACCGAACTTCCTGAGAAAAAGACAAACTGGCTTCGGTACTTACTACCCAAACAAATCGGGTTTATCCTGAGTGATACCAAGGTAAAGGAAACTTTGAAAAAATCATTGAACAAAGAATTCGAGAATTTATGTGCGTTCGACAAATTAGGACAAAATTTTAGCACCCACGAGAAATCAACGGTCGCAAAGCTATATGAATTTGGCGAAGCCCACGAAGGGGTCGATGTAGTTGCACTGTTTGAAAACAGCTTAAAACTGGCTTGGATAGAGCATATTGAAGCGAAATATCCAGTATTGAGAATAGTGTCTTCATTGAAATTGAACCAGTTGGAGCAAGAGTATCGGGAGCAAATAAAAATGAAGTTTGAAATCAGCCAAGAGGTATTATTGTTAAAGCTGAGAGAGAATGTATACAAGGATGTCAAGTACAATCGATTAAATAATATTATATCATACCGGGACCTCAAACATCAGGTCTCAAAAAAAAGGAGGATTTGGCCCGTTAGAAAGCTTTTGTCTCATTTTAGTGATGAGCTCTTTACCCTGGTTCCATGCTGGATGGCTAGTCCGGAATCGGTAAGTGCCATCACGCCAATGAAAGAACTATTTGATTTGGTAATCTTCGATGAAGCTTCTCAGTGCTTCGCTGAGAAAGGGATCCCGTCCATCTATAGGGCCCGGCAGGTAGTTGTAACAGGAGATAGTAAACAACTTACCCCGAATGACCTATATCAGGTTAGGTGGCAAGAGGATGACCCTGATGATGTTGAGCTTGAAATTGATTCACTACTTGACCTTGCGAATAATCACCTGCATCAGATTCATCTTCAGGGACACTACAGAAGTAAATCTTTGGATTTGATCAGATTCTCCAATCAGCATTTCTATCAGGGGAAATTAAGAATGTTGCCTGACTATCGGGTACTTAAGGAATCGACACCCGCAATCCAATACATCAAAATAGATGGAATGTGGGAAAATAATATCAACCAGAGCGAAGCTATGGAAGTGGTGATGCTGGTGGATAAAATATGCCGGGAATCGCCTGAGAAAAGCATTGGTATAGTAACCTTTAACATTCAGCAACAGCAATATATTATGGAGTGCCTGGAAGACCGGGTTGTTCAATCTGCAGTGCCATTACCACCCTCTTTGATTGTTAAAAATATTGAAAATGTACAAGGAGACGAAAAGGACGTTATTATATTTTCTATTGGTTATGCCGCTGACAAAAACGGTAAATTGAGCATGAATTTCGGTAGCCTGAATGCTGTTGGTGGGGAGAACCGTCTGAATGTAGCCATAACCAGGGCCAAAGAAAAGGTATACATAGTTTCCAGTATTATGCCTATAGATCTAAAGGTAGAGAAAAGTAAGAATGAAGGACCTAAGCTGCTAAAGAAATACTTGAAATATGCCTGGGAAGTTTCTGAAGGAATTGTTCAGCAAATGCCTTCGAATGATCGACAATTTGAGAATGGGTGGTATTTAAAAGAAAAACTTCAATCGGTAAAGTTGACAAACCAATCTCAGTTGCTGGAGCAATCACTCCCATTTGCAGATCTTGTGATGCGCCAGGGCGGTAAATATCTGGGTCTGATCCTTACAGATGATGACCTTTATCATCAAAGTATTTCAGTAAAAGACTCCCATGTATATGTGCCGCTTATACTAGCAAGTAAGGGGTGGAAGTTCCTTGAAGTTTTTAGCAGACAATATTGGATGAATCCAGATGAAGTAAAGGAGCAACTGGATCGATTCGCAGTGAGGGAAGAATTGTGAACCTGGTGACCTTCAGGTGTAAAAATTTGGGTAGAATTTCACCTAAGGAAAAATAATTAATGTTGGAACAAATAATTCTCTCCTAGCTAATTTTAGGACTTTTTTACGAAAATTGATTGATACGTTTTCAATAAATTGTGTTAAACAAGGATTGGTCAATTTTCTTCAATATTTTTAGATTTTTTTGGGCTTATCCAAGTCCACAATAATTTGATTACTGTTATTGAAAGGGTTATATTCAATGTAAGTAATGCGTTGGATCACCTCTTTTACGTACTCACCAGCAAGAAAGCCAAACAGGTCTTTCTTGTTTTTTTTATACTTAATCCCATGCTGGATTATGTCGTTTTCTGTGAATGGACAGAATTCTACTGAACTCCCGAATCAGGATAGTATAAACTATTACCTGCAGATTATTGATGAAGGTGAGCGACAAGTAGGTACGGCTCTTGCAAGTATCGGGTATCTTTATAAGAAGGCTGGGAGGTACAATACGGCACTCGAATATTTTGATCGCGCACTGCCACTGATGCAAGGTAAAAGTTCCTCCATGGCTGTTGCCAAAATACATCAATCTAAAGGAAAAATTTTCGAGACTTTCGGCGATAATGCAGACCCGAGTAGGTACTACCGATTGGCAAGGGTTTTTTATTTAAATGCTGCTAAAATTATTGAGAATAGTGAGATCCAATCAATGAAAATGTCAGTTAATCAGAGTCTGGCTGACATTGCCACTAAAAGAAGAAATTTTAATAGGGCAGTAATATATCAAAACAAGGTCATTAAATCGTTGATACGACTCTATCAGGATTCAATCCAAAGCCAAGCTGAAAGTTTTAATGACCTGTTAAACAAGGAAATAGAATCTTCGAAAGATACTATTTATTTGGAAATTCCGGCTGTCTCGGAAAACAGCAATGGCGCACTTCCTATATTAAATTGGCGTCATTTATTAATCCTGCTATTGACCATTGGGTTGTTTATTGCATTGTTTGGTTTGATAGCCCAATATCGCAAGACCAGCGATTTACGACAAGATATAGCAAGTAACAAAACCATTCAGAAACAACTGACAAAACAAAAAGAAGAGTTGCAGAGCCTCAACCTCACTTTAATAAAGACCGAGAAGGAGCAGAGACGCTCCAACATGAACAAAGACAAACTATTTTCTATCATTTCGCATGATTTACGTAGCCCTATTAATACGATTTCAGGATTTCTAAATATTTTGGGATCAAAATTGTCTTCCATTGGAGATATTGAACTGAGGTCGCTAGCGAAAGAGATGACGGAATCCACTAATCGGTTATCACATTTCCTGGATGACCTTTTAAGGTGGTCGATGTCGCAATTAGGTCAGGTCAAGCCAAAAGTGGAGAAGATCGAACTAAAAAAATTAGTTGAAGAAAACTATATGTTGGTCAAGTCCAGGTTAAAGGCCAAGAATATTCATTTTAAAGCCAGTGTTCCGGAACATGTAAATGTGTATGCCGATGCCAATATGCTCCGATTGATTGTGAGAAACCTGATAAGTAATGCCATTAAGTTTAGCAGAAAAGATGGCTATATCGCAATCAGTATTAAACCTGGAGACAAAGGAACTACCCTGATTGAAATATCGGACGATGGGATTGGTATGAGTGAGGAAAAACTGCAAAGTTTATTTGAGTTTAAAGGAAGTGAAATCAATAGCGGATCCGATAATGAAGGAGCTGGATTGGGTCTTATGCTGTGTAAGGAGTTTGCAGAGCTAAACGGGGGCAACATTGAGGTTTCCAGCAAACTTGGAGAAGGTACATGCTTCACAATTCTTCTCCCGGATCATCCACCGATGGAGGATACCATTGCTTAATCGCTGTTTGTTTCCTGGGATTTTTCAATCCTTAAACCAACACTCAGTATTAATGGCAATGAGTCTTGTCGCATAAATTGTTGAATCTTAAATCGGTAATAACCATTTCTGGGAAAGTGTTGATTAGAAACTGCCAATATTCGATGATCAAAGATATCGCCTAACCCATCACCTAAGGGGCTACCTGTTACCGGATCAAACAGGTCCATATTTTGTAGTGCCTTTGACAAAGCATTTCCGAGAGAATCTTCCAAAGTATATTGAACATAAAGATTATGATAAGGGTAAGAGATGGAATTCCTAATGGTATAATAAAGATTGTAATCCTTATCTGCTTCGGTTATTTCAAATTCAAAATGTAAAACACTATCCGCTATCCAAAAATTATCAGAAAGATCAATATTCTGTTCGTAAATCCTGTTGGGGTCGGTGCAGGCAATTGGAAGAGTCAAACAAAGGGATAGATAAATAAATCTACGAACCATTTGATGGATGCTTTTTATTCCTAGACTTGTGGTGATATTTTCTTCTATTCTTTGAGCGGTATTTTTTATCAATTCTTTCAAGTTCTTTTTTAATAGAGATTAAATGATTTTTATCGTTGCTCTCTTCATTTGAATCTAGCGTCTCAGGCAGGATATTCTGCTTGTTTAGAGCCACGATTTCCTTAACACGGGTACATGAAACCGGATGCCACGAATTTTCCTCTTCATAACCAAACCACATGGTTTTTCTAAAGATATCGGTCTTATGCAATTTAGCAAATCCCTTTTTGGTTTGTATAGGTCGATCGAGCCTTGGGATGTCTTTTAATGCATCCATATAAGTGTCCAACTCATAGTTCAAGCAGCACTTCAGTCTTCCACATTGCCCTGAAAGCTTGCTCGGGTTAAGGCTCAAGTTTTGATAACGAGCGGTTGCTGTTGAAACACTCTTGAATTCAGTTAGCCAGGTTGAACAACACAGTTCTCTTCCACAGGACCCAATTCCACCCAGGCGGGCGGCTTCCTGGCGAAGGCTTATCTGACGCATCTCTACCCGAATCTTGAATTCATTGGCCAACACTTTAATTAACTCACGAAAGTCGACCCGTTCATCGGCAGAGTAGTAAAATGTGGCCCTTGAATTGTCTGCCTGAAACTCTACGTCAGAAAGCTTCATTCTCATTTTTAATTCCTTGATGATTTCCCTGGTTCGAATTAGGGTAGGGCTCTCACGATTTCTTACTTGCTGATACTTTTCAAGGTCGTTGGAACTGGCAATGCGATAGATCTTGTGTAATTTTTCGTCGTTTTCAACTTTCTTTTTTCGCATTTGCAGGCGTACCAATTCACCCTGCAAAGACACATGTCCCATATGGTGACCATTGGGAACATCAACTATTACTGCATCACCGATAGTTACATCCAAATGGTCCTGGTTGCGGTAGAATTCTTTTTTGCCACTTTTGAAACGTACCTCAATAATATTGAATGTCTCTGATTGTGGCATGCCCATATTCGAAAGCCAATCAAAGACGTTCAGTTTATTACAGCCTCCGGTTTGACAGCCTCCGTTGTTTTGGCAACCAGCTGTTTTTTTTCCAGTTGTTCCGCATGAAATACAACCTGACATAAATTTCCAATAAGTATTAACTGTTAATTTACAATATTCTATTTCTCTGCAGAATTTTCCAGTGTTTTGTTTGTCATAGTCAAAAGATCTTGGCCAATGTCTTTTCGGTAGTACACACCCTCCCAATCAATTTGACCAACAGTACTATACGCCGAGTTTAAAGCGGCAGATAGATCATTTCCGGACGCAGTGATGGCTAATACCCGGCCTCCATTGGTTAAGATGGAGCCATCTTGGGAACTAGTTCCCGCATGAAATACTAGATTTTCAGTAGCTTTATCCAAGCCTGATATACCAAAACCTTTTTGGTAATCTTCAGGATATCCATCCGAAACCATGACCACGGTGCAGGCACATTTGGCATCGATAGTTAGCTCAACCTGATCCAATGTTCCCTGGGTACAGCCAAAAAGAAGGTCTACTAAGTCACTGGATATTCGTGGGAATACTACCTGTGTTTCCGGGTCTCCCATACGCGCATTGTACTCGATTACTATGGGTTGACCATTGACATTAATCAGACCCAAAAATATAAACCCTTTGTAATCAATCTGTTCAGATTTCAAACCTTCTATGGTAGGTTTTATAATAGTATCCTCAACAATATTCATGAATTCTTTATTTGCAAAAGAGACTGGAGACACCGCCCCCATTCCACCGGTATTTGGCCCGGTATCATGTTCCCCAATCCTCTTATAATCTTTAGCTGAGGGGAGTATCTTATAGTTAGTTCCATCAGTGAGGATAAAAACTGAAATTTCAATGCCTGTGAGGAATTCTTCCACTACAACTTTTGCACTGGCTTTTCCAAACTTTGATTCTTGAAGCATTTCTTTTAATACTCTTTCCGCTTCCTCTAGTGATTCGCAGATCACCACCCCTTTTCCTGCTGCCAGCCCATCGGCCTTTAACACAATTGGAGTAGTTTGTTGTTTGAGGTAATCCAGGCCCTGATCAAGTTGTGATTGGTCGAACGTAGCATAGGCGGCGGTTGGAATACCATATTTAACCATAAACTGTTTAGCAAAGTCTTTACTGCTTTCCAGCATTGCACCTTTTTGATCTGGTCCTACCAAAGGGATCTGTCGGAGGTCGTCTCTCTGTTTGAAATAATCTCTAATTCCCAGGGCCAATGGCACTTCCGGACCTACTACCACTAAATCAATATTGTTGGATACCACGAAATCCCCTATTTCAGGGAATGAATTAGGGTCTAATGGTACATTTTTGCCAATCATAGCCGTTCCTGCATTACCAGGCCCAATATATAACTGCCCACATTTTGGGCTTTGCTTTAATTTCCAGGCAAATGCATGTTCTCTGCCGCCAGAACCTAATATCAAAATGTTCATACTTCCAGATCAGTTGTATTCAATTGTTGAAAAAACATATAATGTGAAGCGCTAGTTTGCGAATTCGGATAGGAACTTGATACGCATCAGTCTCAGCTCTTCTTCGGAAAAACCTTCGTCTTCCAATTCATCTAAAGCTTCTGTGATGCTATCGGATTGGGCATTTAAGAAATAATCATACAAGTCATCCTGCCGGTCATGGTCCATTATATGTTCCACATAATAGTCGAGGTTTAACTTAGTACCTGAGTAACAGATCTGTTCTATCTCTCCCAGTAATACTTCCATTCTCATATTTTTTGATTCAGCAATCTCTTCCAGGTCTACTTTACGATCAATTTGCTGGATGATAAATATTTTGTTTTTAGACTTATTTATAGCAGATTTTATTACCACATCAGAAGCAGTGGTTATATCGTTTTCAATTACATATTGTTTGATAGTATCAATAAATGGTTGTCCAAATTTTGAAACTTTTCCTCTTCCAACTCCATTTATCTGAGATAATTCCTCTTGGGTAGTAGGGTATATAATAGCCATTTCTTCCAAAGAGGGATCTTGAAATATTACGTATGGAGGGAATCCTTTCTGTTTGGCAATTTTTTTCCTCAGTCCCTTTAATAACTCAAAGAGTGATCTATCATAGGATCTACGGGTGATGGCTTCGTCTTCCAGACCATGCTCTTCTTCCTTGCCGTAGTCGTGATCCCTACCTAATTCAAGTGGATAAGGTTCATTCAAAAAAGATCTTCCTTTTTCGGTTATCTTAAGTGTTCCAATATGCTCTATATCTTTTTTAAGAAATCCCATGAGCATGGATTGACGTAAGACAGAGCTCCATAATTCAGGGCTTTCGTTCTCACCCACGCCAAAAACGGAAAGCTTGTTATGACTGTAACTTTTTACATACTGGCAGTTCACCCCAGTAATCACATTGGTTAAATGTTTAATTCCGAAGCGTTCTTTGGTTTGATCTGCAGCAGTTAATCCGGTAAGAACATAATTCATGCCATCAAACTTTTCTTTGGGATATCGGCAGTTATCGCACCATTTGGTTTCAGAACAGTTCTGGTCCTGGTAAATTTCTCCAAAATAATGCAGCAATTGTTTTCGTCTACATACTGCAGATTCTGCATATGAAGCCATTTCTTCAAGCAGTGTCTTGGCATTCTCTTTTTCGGTAACCGGTTTGTCCTTATTGAATTTATCCAGTTTAATAATGTCGTTGTAGCTATAAAACATCAGACAATTGCCCTCCAACCCGTCTCTCCCGGCACGTCCGGTTTCTTGATAATAACCCTCCAACGATTTAGGTGTGTCGTAGTGAACTACAAATCGTACATCAGGCTTATCTATACCCATACCAAAAGCAATAGTGGCAACGATTACATCTATTTCTTCGTTTAGAAAATCATCTTGGTTTTTTACTCTGATGTTGCTGTCAAGTCCAGCATGATAGGGAGCTGCTTTAATATCATTTACTTGTAAAAACTGGGCAATTTCTTGCACGGTTTTTCGGGAGAGACAGTAAATAATACCCGATTTTCCATGATGGGCTTTTACATATTTTATAAGCTGCTTTTTAATGTCTTTTTTTGATCGGACTTCATAATAAAGATTCTCCCGATTAAAAGAGGACCTGAAAATATCCGCCTCTTCCATTTGCAGGTTTCTTTGGATGTCCAATTTTACTTTTGGTGTAGCAGTGGCGGTAAGTGCAATAATGGGCAATTTGCCCAGCTGCTCTAGAATGTATTTTATCTTCCTATACTCAGGACGGAAATCGTGTCCCCATTCAGAAATGCAATGGGCCTCGTCAATGGCAGCAAATTTTAAATTTGACTCCCTTAAGAAACTAATATTTTCCGGTTTAGTTAGTGATTCAGGGGCTACGTATAGGAGCTTTACTTTTCCATCTATAGTTTCTTGTTTTACCCGTTTGATCTCTGTCTTGGTTAGACTGGAATTGAGGAATTGAGCATTTACACCTAGAGCGTTTAGTTGATCCACCTGGTTTTTCATCAGTGCAATCAAAGGAGATATCACAATAGCGGTTCCATCTAGCATTACCGCCGGTAGTTGGTAACAAAGTGATTTCCCAGCTCCTGTGGGCATAATCACAAAAGTGTTTTTGCCGCTAAGAATATTCTTAATAATAGCCGCTTGATTGCCTCTGAATTGACCGTAGCCAAATACTTCTTTTAACTTTTCTTTAAGTTGGTCTTTTTGATCTATTAGCATAGGTTGCAAGCCCATAGATTCGGTAATTTGATTATATTTAGACAAATTTATATTAGGGGCATCTCAATATTGAATTTACTAAAAAATATCAGAGAATCAGCTAAAAAAGTACTTATTAATGAAGCCCAGGCCATTAACAAGGTTAGCGGATACATCGACCAGGGATTTGTATCATCGGTGGAAGCAATTCTGCATTGTAAGGGCCGGGTTGTGGTATCTGGTATCGGAAAAAGTGCCATCATAGCCAGTAAGATTACCGCCACATTAAATTCTACCGGCACGCCAGCGATATTCATGCATGCTGCGGATGCGATACATGGTGATCTGGGTATGATCAGGAAAGAAGATATCTTGATGGTGCTTTCCAAAAGCGGAAATACCCCGGAAATAAAAGTATTGATACCATTGGTTAAGCGGGCAGGGTGTCAGCTTATTGCAATGGTAAGCAACATGAATTCAGAATTGGCACAACAGGCCGACTCAGTTATTAATGCTACTATCGACGAAGAGGCTTGTCCCCACAATCTGGCTCCTACAACTAGCACTACCGTTCATCTGGCACTCGGAGATGCAGTGGCCGTATGTTTACTGGAGGCCAGAGGGTTCAGCAGTAGTGACTTTGCGAAATTCCACCCCGGTGGATCATTGGGGAAACAACTGTATCTGAAGGTTTCGGACATTTATCCCAACAATGAGTGCCCGGTGGTTCTTATAGATGCATCCATAGAGGAAATTATTTTGGAAATGACCACCAAACGTCTGGGTGCCACAGCAGTAGTGGATGAATCACAAAAATTAAAGGGTATAATAACAGATGGTGATTTAAGAAGAATGCTTAAATCAGACTATACTCCTGGCGAAGTAACTGCAGCATCTATTATGTCCAGCAACCCTCAGAATGTGGATAAAGAGTGTTTTGCTGCACAAGCTTTGGCAATCTTACAAAAGAACAACATTACCCAATTAATAGTTACTGAGGATGGCCGGGTGCTTGGGTTTATTCACTTACACGATTTGTTAAAAGAGGGAATTATATGAGTAATAAAGATACTTATTTAGTAATCATGGCAGGGGGAGTAGGAAGTAGATTGTGGCCATATAGCCGCAACTACCGACCCAAGCAGTTTATGGACGTGTTCGATACTGGATGTTCATTAATCCAGCTAACTAATAATCGATTCAAAGGTATTTGTCCACAAGAAAACGTGTATGTAGTTACCAACGCATCCTATGTGAGTCTGGTTAAAGAGCATTTGCCGGAATTGGGTGACCACCAAATTCTATCTGAACCTGTAGGCAGGAATACTGCTCCATGTAT
>QIMC01000410.1 GCA_003232185.1 Flammeovirgaceae bacterium
TTGCCGGCTTCCTCATTTAGGACGGATGATTGGGACATGGATTGATAAAGTAAATACCAACCTTAATCATATATAATAGCAGAATTTAGCCGCTTTACATGATATTTTAAAAGTAATTTCGCCAAAATTTCCGTACCTTTGTGGGGATTATGACGATCGATCAAACCATAACTTCATACCACTCTTTGTTATCTAACATTGCGCTGAAAATGGTGGGATCTATGGCCGATGCAGAAGACATTGTTCAGGACACCTACTTGAAATGGCTTTCTATTGATCAAAATAAAATCTTGAACACCAAAGCATACTTGATAAAAGCAGTAACCAATAACTGCCTCAATCATATCAATTCTTTAAGAAGAAAAAAAGAGGAGTGCCTGGAACATTTAAATCTGGCCGGTATGATAGACAAGTATAAGGAGTTTGACCTGGGGAAATTTGATCTGAACAACGAAGTTGCCGCTGCTTTGAATGTGGTGCACAAAAAATTGGAGCCCCTGGAAAAGGCAATATTTATTTTGAGAGAGGTATTTGACTTTGAATACGAGGAGTTACAATCGATATTTGACAAAAAAAAGGAGAATTGCCGGCAGATCTTTTGCAGGGCCAAAGAGAAATTAAATAAAAAAACCAGAAATCTCAAGCTAGAAATAGCTCTTCCGGCCGATTTTATAAGCAATTTCACAGAAGCGTGTGACTTAGGAGTCCCTGCTGACTTTTTAAATGACCTTAAAAAGGAAATTGCTGCCAAGCTCAAGTGACCAGAAAATAATTGCCAGTATCTGTCACAAACTACTAAAATTAAGGTCTTTAATAATATAGGGCAAATGCTATGCCCATTGTGAAAAACTAAAAAAGGAACTAATTCATGGCAGCAATTCTGATATTTTTTGTACTCCATTGGTACAGCTCACTGTTTTTTCAAACATTTTTTCTGCACCGGTACTCGGCGCATGGTGCCTTCACCATGTCGAAGACTACTGAGAAAGTAGTTTTTGTGCTAACCTGGATTTTTCAGGGCAGTAATTATCTAAGTGCCTATGGCTACGGTGTCATGCATCGGATGCATCATGCTTTTGCAGACACCCCGCAAGATCCGCATTCACCTAAATACGATGACAATATATTTAAGATGATGTGGAAGACAAAAACCACTTATTCTGAGATCACCGCTAAAACCATTGAAGTTGACCCACGGTTTACCAAGAATGTACCGGAATGGCCTGCCTTTGATAAGTTTGCCCGCTCCTGGGGCTCCCGACTAGCCTGGGGTATAGCTTATACCTTGTTTTACTGGCATTTTGCTACGGTGTGGTGGTTGTGGTTGTTGTTGCCACTGCATTACATCCTTACTCCCATACACGGTGCTATCATCAATTGGTTTGCCCATATATATGGCTATCGAAATTTCGAAGTAGGCGACACTTCTCGGAACTTTCTGCCGGTTGATTTTCTTATGATGGGAGAAAGCTACCACAATAACCATCATAAGTATAGTTCCAGACCCAACTTTGGAGGAATTCGATGGCATGAAATTGATCCAGCTTACTATATCATGCTGCTTTTGAACAAGATGAAAATCATTAAACTTTCCAAACAGAAATCGGTGGCCATTGCTGCCAAACAAGCCGCCTGACATGGCAATTTCGGGTTAACCTAAAGCCAGAAATAGGAATGCTTCATTCCCTGGAATCTTACGGTCCACCTGGATCCGCCAATTACTAGGTAGTTAAGTTCATTTTTGATAAAAATATTACCTATGCAATAAATTTGGATAAATCAAATCAAATTGATTCTCATCTCCATTAGATACCATTCCAGTGTTATTCATTCCATTGTAGCTGCAGTAATCATTCCATGTTCCAAATCTTCTACTAACCCTTGGCGAATCCACTCTGATTATAAAGTATTTCTTACATGAGCCTTGCGGGCAATTTATTTAAGAGTAGACGGAATTTACTATCTTATTAGAGGTATAGTTTATTAGGCCTCTTTGCTTCTCATTAACTTGGCTTGGTCCTTCTCATGTTGCTTAAAGATCAGTTAGATACCTTATTAAGGATGGATTTCTATATCGGCCACAAAGCCACTGGAACTCCCAGGCAGTTTGCCAAAAAGATGGGCATGTCCAGACGAATGCTCTATCACTACATAAAATTTTTAAAAGAAGATTTTGAAGCTCCCATCAACTACAGCCGTAAGCAAGCTACCTATCAGTATAAATCTCCAGTAAAACTTGATATCGGCTATAAAACTTCATTGGATAATACTAAGTGAAGTATTATTTCACTGAAGGTTACTATATTATAAAGATGCCCCTTAGAGTTATTTAAGGAGATCAGCTTCGTTTCTCAACCAGTTATTTTTCAAGGCTTTGAAAAGTCTATTACATCTAGTGCATTGTCTAAAACCGGGTGAAATTCAGTTCGTCAAGGATTTCTATAAAGTTAAATTCAATTCTCAAAGGAATAAGCGCTTGCAGTTGTTCGAGCTTATTCTAAAGAACCAAGCACGCAATAATCAGGAAGCTTGTCAGAAAATTTACCATCACAAAGCCGATTCTGCTTTCTGCCACTTAAAAAAAAGATTAGAAGAGGACCTGCTTAATTTTATACTGCTTGCCTCACCAAGCAGAAGCGATCAGGACCAAAGTTCCAAGGAAGAGATACAATGCGGGAAGACGCTGTTACAAAGTAAGATCTTGTTATCTCGTGGTGTACAGGATCAGGGCATTTCATTGCTTCAAAAAACCAGTAAACTAGCTGATAAATACGAATTTCCAGGTCATAAATTAGCTGCATTTGATATACTGCGTAAATATCAAGGCATTAAGCCTGGTTTGAAAACCAGAAAATATTACAGCGATCACATCAACAAAGCCTTTGATACCTTCCGTAAGATCCTCAAGGCAAAGGAGGTGAAATATGCCACTCAGGAATCTAACAATCAAAATAACTTTGACAGCAAGAAATTCAAGAAGAATAAGCTGGAGCTGATGAGTAATCAATATGACCCTGCCGGATCAAAAAGAGCTTATTTCTGGTACGAAATGGCAATCATAGAACATTACTTCGGGGAGCACAACTTTCAGGCTGCTAAGAGTTTTACTATGCACCTTATCAAATATATAAAGTCCGAACCGGTTTTGGATAGCTCTGCCAAGAAGGCTGAAGTCTACTTAAAGTTAGCAGAGTCCTATATACAATTAGGTGAATATGATAGAGCTGTGAATCCTGCCAATAAGGCATTATCCTTATACACCGCTGGTCAAAGGGAATATTTAGGAGCCCTCCGGGTTCTGTTTTTCGCCAATTTTCGTAATGGAGATTTTAACGACGCCGGTCATGTAGTAAATCTAGCGACCAACCATGAGCATCAAACATCACAGTTTTCTCAAAAGTGGTTGCTTTACCAAGCTGCATTAAAATTCTCCATGGGAGAACATAGAGAGGTAGGAAAGAAACTAAATTGCGTTAGGCAATTGAACAGAGCAGATACAGCTTGGTGTATGGGTCATCGGTTACTGGAACTTTTAAACATATTGGAATTACAAGATTACGATTGGTTTGAATACAAAATAGAATCTTTCCGAAAGAAGCTCTTCTCCGTAAAGTCCGGCATATGTTCTCGACTTCCTAAAATCTATGTTTTGCTAAAGACACTTGTCAGTACTAACTATCACTATCATGAGGCCGCTGAAATTCAACGAGATACATTAGTTGTACTTCAAGATTGTCCCTGGAACCCCATGGGATACGAGTTAATAAAAGTTGACCAGTGGCTTATCTGTAAAGCCTGTAACACAGCGACAACTGGATAGTTCCGTTCAATTTTGGCAAAGGATTTCAGAATTAACTTTCAAATAATCAGATTATTACGAGTGATTGGACGAGAGATTTTCTTTAAATAGCGCTTTAATTCTTCCATTAATTTTCAATGTCAATTTCTTACTTTGTAGTCTATGCGTTGAAATTCCATGATTACAAAAGCATTAAATCTGATTCTGTCCGAAATTAATCAATATATTCCTCCGGTTGCCGGATCGGAACAAGTAGTACTAGGTAATATAGCACTTAATGAAGCTCCGGATCAGACCCAACTTCAGAATCAAGTAGTTACCAGCTTAGTGAATATCGAAGAGGAAAGTACCATGAAGAATGGCTCTTTTCATCGTAAGGGTGTTACTACAGTGGAATATATGGAGCCCCCCGTGAACCTGAATTTATATGTATTGTTCAGTGCCAACTATGATAATTATACCATGTCCCTGAACCGTTTATCTGAAGTGGTCCAATTTTTCCAACACCGCAAATCATTTAGTCTGGCTACTGCCGGAGTGATCCCCACCGGATTCGACCCAGCCGACCCGGAGGACGCTGGGATCTATCTTACCCCGGAGTTCTATACCCTTACCTTCGAACAAATTAATCATCTCTGGGGGTCTTTAGGAGGCAAACAAATGCCTTTTGTTATGTATAAGATGAGGCTTGTGTCCGTCAGCCAAAGGGCTATTTCAGGCGTTGGGCCTCTTATTCAGGAAATTCAAAATTCTTCGTCATCAGATCTAGACGATTGTTGAAATGAGTACGGTAAACTACAGAATCTTGTTCGAAATAATAGTCCTTCATGATTATTACCTGTCCCAGGCTGACGAACAGAGCTTTTTCGATTTGGCGGATGTTGATAGGCAGGATTTTTTATTGAGGCAGTTGGAACTAGAGCATTACAACGTAAGCAAGGATTTGCAAATAGAGCCCACATCAAAAACCGAGAAATTCTTCAAAAATCATCGTATGAGACTTGTCCTTACCAGCACTGGATTTTTTGTGGGTGCCGAAATAGAGCTTGTTTTAAACGCGGCCAATGAAGAGGTTTATGAGTTGGCCATACCCATTGCGCAGTCTGTCACTTGGGAGTTCACTATTAGTATCAAAAATCTGGAATACCGGAATTTCTCCAACATGCGTTTTAAAAATTCCCTTCCGTTGAACTACTTGTTTACCAATGAGAACCCCGGAGATATAAAGAACTTTCCTTCACTAGCTTTTCCGGTAGCAGATTTCAAAGCAGGTGTTACCTATGAGATGGGTGAGCTGGCTATGATAGATAGTAAATTAAACCAGGCTGTTGAGCAAACTTCCGACAGTACAGTGGGCTGGGAGGAGCTTGCTTCAAACCACCATTGGGCTAACGAGCAGGATAGAATCCTATTACCAAAATTAACTAGTTATAACATTAGGAGTACCGGTATTTCTGAAATAGAATTTGAGTTGCAGACTCCAGAGGGTAGTGCTGTCCTTACTTTCAATACTTCGGACGAAAATACCCGAAAGACCACCGCTCCTAATGGAAATTTAACCAGTGTCATCCTGGATTTTAGAAATCCTGAAAATCACGATCCTGCCGTGGAAAGTATTGCTTCCGGTAGATATAACTTACAAGTGAGCGAAAATGGTGGCGCTCCGATAATTCTCCCGGTTTTTATAAGCGATGACCTGTATATGGGAAACGGGCTGGGTGGAATAGTCATCCATAGCAGAGGTGCAGGGTCTGGATCTGATATTCTAAGCGCTGATAATAAGCTGATAAGGGTAGAAGGCAATCATCCCCTTTTCGAAATTCGTTTTAAAAACCGCAATTGCTATTGGCGATATAAGTCACATAGCAAAAAGGGTTTGAAAGCTGAGAATGAAGCACTCAATTTTCTAGAAGAGGTTGACGATGATCTGCGTACTAAAAAGCCGAAATCTTTACAGCGATTGCCTGTACAATTTGAAAATGGGGGCGGAAAGATATTTCTCCCCAATCCCGGCAAACCGCAGGTAAAACCCGAAAAAGACGGGCGCCTATACACCGATGTTTTTGTATCGGAAGTCGAAGGATTGATCGGGACTAAATAATTAAAGCCAAAAATTTAAAATGAAAATGTAATGAAAAACTTCAAAACGCCAGGTGTCTATATACAGGAAATTAGAAAGTTGCCGGCGTCGGTGGTAGCTGTGGAGACGGCTATACCGGCATTTGTAGGGTACACCCAAAACTCTAAATTAAAAGAAGATGATGATTTACGCAATATCCCACACCGCATCACTTCTCTTTTTGAGTTTGAAAGATTTTTCGGAAGCCCCGAGAATGAAGCGGGAATTACGGTAACCATCAACACTACCGCCACACCCACTGAAATAGAAGCTAAAATTGAACAACCCTCCAACTACCTGATGCACTATCAGGTTCAGGCATTTTATGCCAATGGAGGAGGCCCCTGCTACATCGTATCAATTGGTAACTATGAGGATACCGCTGGTGTAATCAGCTTGACTCAATTGCAAGATGGTTTGACTGAGGCAGGTAAGATAGATGAAATTACTTTGAACGTATTTCCCGATGGTCCCAATATCGATAATTCCGGCGATTATTATGCCCTACAAAAGGAGTCATTGGATCAATGTGTGACTTTACAAGATCGTTTCGCAGTAATGGATGTGTATATTGATCAAGACGATACCGTGGATAATCCCCAGGTGTTCCGGGATTTTGGCTTTGGCAACGTAGATGTATCCAAATACGGGGCTTCTTACTTTCCCAACCTTGAAATGCGCTTTGATTATGTCTACGAAGATGCGGAGGTTACAGTAAACCTTGATGGGGGAGTAATATCCCTGGCGGACCTGGCCAACCAGAATAATGCGCTATACAATCAAGCCATTAGTAGGGTCAACAATATACCCATGGTATTGCCTCCTTCGGGCTCGGTGCTTGGAATTTACGCTCAGGTTGATGAAACTCGTGGTGTTTGGAAAGCCCCGGCCAATGTGGGTGTTGACTTTGCTATAAGACCAACTATCAAAATAACCGACCAAGACCAAGAAGGACTAAATGTTGATGAAGTGGCGGGCAAATCAATCAATGCCATTCGCTCCTTTACAGGCCGGGGACCAGCTATTATTTGGGGCGCGCGTACCATGGCCGGTAATGATAATGAATGGAGGTATGTGTCTGTGAGAAGGTTCTTCAACATGGTAGAAGAATCCGTAAAGAAGGCCACTGTACAATTCGTATTTGAACCCAATGATATCAATACCTGGACCCTGGTCAAATCAATGATAGATAACTTTCTAAATCTTCAATGGAAAGCAGGAGCTCTTATGGGAGCCACTCCGGAAGAGGCTTATTTCGTTAAGGTGGGCTTAAATGAGACCATGACTGAACTGGATATTTTGGAGGGACGGATGATCGTGGAAATAGGCATGGCGGTAGTTAGACCAGCCGAATTCATTATTCTGAAGTTCAGTCACAAAATGCTTCAGGAATCATAAATAAAATCAAACTTAAATATTTCATTAAATATAAAACTATGGCTGGCGAAGACAGAAAATCACCGACCGAAGAAATCATTAACCAGTGTATTGAAACACTGGAGGATGAGAGAAAATCCAAGCAAGCGGAAGTTAAGGCCTTAAAGAGGGCTTGCGAATTGAAAGAATGTGTCGAAGACTATAAAATCTGCTGTTTGGTAAAATCTCGAGAGGTATGGGATACCTATAACAACCTCGATTTGTGTTATACAATATCTTCCTATAAGAAAGTAACCCTGCTAAACGAAGATGTAAAAAGGTATTGTGACAAAGAGAAGGAACTGGAACAAAAACTAAAGGAAGCGGTAAAGTGCATTAAGGAGACCAAGACCAAACTCAATGATGTAGTAAACGAAGCCTGTAAAATTGAAAGGTGTATCAAAGAGGAGAAAAGATGCAAAAAGGGGTTGTATGAGCAACTAAAAGGTCCAAAAAATGAGTGGAAGACACTGCTGGAAGATATAGAAAGCTGCTCTACCGATTGTTTTAACAGAGCTTGTATGACCTTTGACATCGGTGTTGATGTAGTGGGGATACAAACTTTTGTAGACATCGAAAGCCTGAAAACATTGGGCGAGGATTTACAAGAATACCTGGAAGAGTATAGATCCGATGTGGATGCCAATATCCAAAAGGCCGAGATTGAATGGAAAAAAGCACGTGCTGAATTGGTGGTTGTGAAAGAGGAATTAGTTGCCGGAAAATTTGCCAAATGCGATGCAGACAACTGTAAGGATGGGTTAAAGGAAACTATAGAATTCCTTTGCGACCCGCATGGATGCGAGCAAATTGACGACCCAGGCATAGACGAAATTTGCGCCAAAGTAAAAGACAATTTTGGCAAGGATATAGGTGAAGACTGCGATGACGAGGAAGATGATAAGAAACCCTCACCAAAGCGAAAGAAGCCGGAGGGCCAGGAAGAGTGGGAGGTTGACTGAGAATTAAAATAAATCAAAAACTTTTAAAGAACTAAAGCAATGGCTATCAAAACCACACCAATACCCACCAACGGCACTAAAAATTGTTTGGAGGACTGGGAAAATGATCTAAAGAATGCCAGTAATAAGTTAAGAAAAGTGCTGGAAGAAAAGGCCGGTTACGGTGCCAAATTTAGCAATGCTTCACTATGGGAAGGCAAACTAAAGATGTTTTGGAATTGCATCCAACACACTGATGAACTGAACAAAAAGATCGCTGGTCACTTGGAGCTCTTCTTAGAGCAGGCAGAGTTAGTTTGTAGAAATGTTGAATGCTCCAAACTAGCGATCAGTTATCTGTTTTGCGGTGTAAAGGATATTTTTGAATGCACCGATCGTCTTAAGGAAAAACTTGCTGATTTCTTTATGAAGGTAGATTGCCTGAATGATGACAGCATCAACTCCAAAACTTCGTTTATTATTGAGTGTATCACTACCATTCAGACCAAGCTAAATGAAGCTATTTATAAACAACAACAGTTGATCAAAATGGTCATTGAAATTTTGAAGTGTGCAAATGAAATACAAGAGGCAATTTGCGATGATAAATGTGGAGTGACTGGTAAGGTGCAATATCTGATCGAGGTATTCCCTAAATCCGGGGAAGAACCTGGGGATAGTGGCTTGAAAGAGTCTTGTTCCGCAACTCTGGAGCCCTGTCCGGTATTGCCTTTTAATTGCGACAAGGTATATATCTATACTCGTGACCAACAGGAATTAGCTAAAGGTGAGAAAGAGGAGGTCAGAAAAGAGCTGGAGGAGGTATGCAAAGAATTCGAGACACGGGCTTCCTTCGAGCGCAGTTTAAGAGAGGCCATAGAACGCTCAAAAGAAGTAAAAGATTGTAAATAATTAGAAATAAAACTTTAAATAATATTAATCATGGCTAAAGCAAAAGGAGACTACCCCTTACCAAAGTTTCATTTTCGAGTGGAATGGGGCGAGGATTTCAGAATGGGCTTCACTGAAGTTAGTGGGCTTGATTTTGAGACCGAAGTCATCGAATACCGTGAAGGCAATAGTAAAATATACAACAAACTGAAACAGCCGGGGCTTACCAAGTTCAGTAACATCACCATGAAGCGCGGTACTTTTGAAGGTGACTTCGATTATTACTTGCTTTGGAAAGAGACTTATTTCTTCCAAGAAGGTAATAAGACCGGTGAACGGTACCGACGACCGGTAAATATCAAATTGCTCAACGAGGAACACGAGCCAATAATCACCTGGGTGCTTACCAACGCCTGGCCTTCCAAGGTTCAGTCAACGGATCTAAAGGCTGATGCCAATGAGGTGGCCATTGAGACTATGGAATTGGTTCATGAAGGTTTGGAGATACTGGAAGCAAAACCATAACCCAATATGACTGATAGATCTCTAAAACCAGCGGTTGATTACTTATATCAGAATGTTGGATTTCATTTTAGGGTACGATTCATTGGGCTTGGCGACCAAAAGGAAATAGATATTCGGTTTCAGTCTGTCACCGGTTTGGATGTGCAAATCGATACTGAAACAATTAAGGAGGGGGGAGAGAATCGATTTGAGCACGTATTGCCTTCACGGAGGAAATACTCAGATTTAGTACTTAAAAGAGGTTTGCTTCCGCCGGCTAGTAAGTCGGCCCTAACCATGTGGTGTAAGGATGCCTTCGACAACTTTAATGTGAAACCCATCAACTTGGAGGTCTATTTACTTAATCAGAATCACAACCCTATGATGAAATGGGAGGTGAATCATGCCTGGCCTAAAAACTGGAAATTAGGAGAGTTGAATGCGGAACGAGGCGAGGTTCTGATTGAAACATTAGAGCTTAATTACAATCGATACATATTTAAAAGCGTACCAGATGCCTCTTGAAATTAGGGAGTTAGTGATCAAGGCTAATCTAGCTGCAGATGATGCTAGTGGCCCCGGTGGGGTGCCTCCTGAGAATAATCAACAATCCGGAGATAAATCTACTATCCAGATGTGCGTGGAAAAAGTGCTTGAAATTTTAAACGAAAGAAATGAACGCTAGGCAGCAACCTGGCCGACTTGCATAATACTTAGCGACAACCATGAAAGAGGAGAATGTTCCGGATGTAAGGACCAATGTAAGGAAGGTAGTAATCATGCCTTACTCCAACAAGTCCTACCAAAAACAAGATACAAAGCTTGGGCATTTTGCTTTGCCCATCAATCCGGAATCCTATGCGGAAAATTATAAAGTAGAATACGATCTTAGAAGGGGGCAGGGACAACAGGGGACCGATCCTAAGTTTAAGTCAACAGTACCGGAAGAACTAAAATTAGAATTTATATTCGATGGCACCGATACAGTTGAAGGCTATGTTTATAATCCGGCAAAAAAACCAAAAAAAGATGAAAAACCGACTATTCTGAAACCAGAAGAAAAGACGGTTATTAAGCAGATACAACTATTCAAAAAGGTTGTTTACGAAATGAACGGGGACATCCATCGCCCGAGATTTTTGAAAGTATTTTGGGGTGAGTTGAAATTTCCATGTGTTCTGACCAACCTGGATATCAACTACACTTTATTTGACGAAAGTGGATTCCCATTAAGAGCCAAACTCAGCTGTACATTTGTCAACTACATTGCCCAGGAGCAACGTGTGGCCAGGGAACGAAAGACTTCCCCGGATCTAACCCACATTCGCCTTTCCGAAGAGGGAGATCGATTGGATCAACTTACTTTCGACATCTACGGCGATAGCCGATTGATGCTACAGATAGCCAAAGCCAATGGCTTGACCAGCTTGAGGAACTTAAAACCAGGTGCCAATCTCAATTTTCCACCACTTGATAAAAACGAAGTATGAACCACCCAGTACGTACCATACCAGATCGTTCGCAGCAGGATGTAGTTACCTATGATATCTTATCTGATGGACAAGTGGTAGATCCGGGATTACAGATAATGTCAATTGTTACCAATAAAGAGATCAATCGTGTTCCCACTGCTAAAATAGTGATCCGGGACGGAGATGCCTCGGAAGAAACTTTTGCCGTTAGCAATCAAGAATTTTTTGTACCGGGAAAAAAGATGGAGATCAAAGTTGGAAAGGACAGAACCAATCTACTCATTTTTAAAGGAATTGTGACCCGACACTGTGTTAAGGTAACCGAAAGTGGTCAATCGGATCTGGTAGTCGAATGCAAGGATGAGAGCGTAAAGCTTACTATTGGGCGTCATAGCCGATATTTCGAAAATATGAAAGACAATGAAGTCATAGATGAGATTATTAGCCCTTACCAACTGGGCAAAGATTTAGAGGACACCGGTCTTACTCATAAGGAATTAGTGCAACATCACACCACAGATTGGGACTTTGTTTTATCTCGTGCCGATGCTAATGGAAAATTGGTGATTGTTGATGATGGGACCATTCAAGTCATAGCCCCAAATACCAGTCAAGCCCCTGTACTAACCTTACTTTACGGAAGTACATTGCTTGAATTTGAGGCGGATATGGATGCAAGAACCCAATGGAGCATGGTAAAAGGTACGGCATGGGACTACACTAATCAAAGGCTATTCGAAGCCGATTCCGAGTCCGCAAATTTTGTCGAACATGGGAATATTAGCGGCTCAGACCTGGCTGGTACCATTGATCTATTGGAATTTGAGCTGCGCCACAGCGGACAGGTGGTTGAAGAGGAATTAAAAAAATGGGCCGATGCCTGTATGTTAAAAAGCAGGCTAGCCAAAATCAGGGGCCGTGCCAAGATCCGGGTAGGGGTAAATTCGCTTAAACCAGGCCAGATTGTTGATCTGCAAGGTGTAGGGAATAGGTTTAATGGAAAAGCTTATGTCACTGCAGTGCGTCATGAGGTGGGACAAGGGATGTGGGACACGCATATTCAGTTTGGCTTATGTCCAAAATGGTTTGCTAAGAGTGAAGATATCATTGACTTCCCTTCAGCCGGTTTGCTGCCGGGTGTAAGAGGATTGCAGATCGGAAAAGTAGTACAACTGGAGAATGACCCTGATGGAGAGGACCGAATTAAGGTTAAAGTACCGGTAATAGATAATCAGGCAGAAGGCATCTGGTGCCGCATAGCCTGTTTGGACGCCGGATCGGACCGCGGCACTTTTTTCCGTCCGGAGATTGATGATGAAGTAGTGATTGGCTTTATAAACGATGACCCCAGAGATGCGGTGGTATTGGGAATGTTCAATAGCAGCGCCAAACCTGCTCCACTCACCGCTCAGAATGCCAATCATGAAAAAGGAATATTTACCAGATCAAAGATGAGAATTCATTTTGAAGATAGTACCAAAACGATCACTATTGATACCCCAGCAGGTAACAGCATTAAATTAGATGAGTCGGGCCGATCAATCGAAATTACCGATCAAAATGAAAATTCTATGAAGATGAAGCCCAGTGGAATTGAGCTAAAGAGCCCGTTGGAAATAAAGATCACGGCCGGGACATCATTGACCCTGGCTGCCGCTACTACTTTATCCATAGGTGGCGCTAGCGTATCGGCCAAGGCTGACGCCGCAGTTAGTTTGGAAGGAGCTACCGCTAAATTGTCTTCCAGCGGAATTACCGAATTAAAAGGATCATTGGTAAAAATTAACTGATATGTCCTTAGCCGCAAGAATTTCTGATATGCACACCTGTCCGCTATTTAACGGTCCAGTCCCTCACGTTGGTGGGCCAATTACCGGGCCAGGGGTACCGCAAGTTTTGATTGGAGGATTGCCTGCTGCCACCGTGGGTGACCTCTGTACCTGTGTAGGTCCTCCTGACACCATCGCCAAAGGATCCAATACAGTATTTATTGGTGGGAAGCAAGCGGCCCGATTGGGGGATCTTACCTCCCATGGGGGAGTGATCGTGGCCGGGTTTGCTACGGTAATAATCGGTGGATAGCGTGATAAACTTAAGTTAAAAAGATATGGCAACAGAAAGATCATTTTTAGGCAGCGGTTGGTCTTTTCCACCAGAATTTAATCGAGAGGCGAGCGTGGTAAAAATAGTGAACGAAATAGACGATATCCAGGAAAGCCTGAATATTCTATTAACTACCAGCCTTGGGGAAAGAGTAATGCAACCTCAATATGGTTGTAATTTATTGGATTTTCAGTTTGAGCCTACCAACAATTCACTGTTATCATATCTAAAGGATTTAGTAGAAAATGCCATCCTTATTTATGAACCAAGAATTGTGGTAGAAAATATTGAAATCACACCGGCTGAATCCTTTGATCTGATTGAGGGGAGACTAAGGATCTCTATTGATTACGAAGTATCAGAGACCAACTCCAGGTACAATTTTGTTTATGACTTCTATTTACAAGAAGCTGATCAATCAATAGTTTGAAAAATTGATAATGCTTAGTTGCCAACATAGCTTCCACCCTTTAATCAGTGAACACGGTATTTCGCAGCTGCTGCGAGAGGCTGCTTCTTTGGATCCGGAGAAAATAAAGATTGATGACCAAAGCGCGGCAAATTTTCTCGATTTCACTGGCAAGCTAGCCCAACAGGTCATTCATTACGATAACAGCTTGATAGCCAAAGATTGGGCACCTTTTTTTGAAGGAAGCACGCCCTTTCTGGCTGCTCGGATAGCCACCATAAATCCAGAGGAGGTTATTGCGGAGTATGCAAAAATAACTGCCCTGTTCAATGAGGATATGCAAATCGACCATCTACAGTGGGTGATTGATTTTTCGTATTTCGAGATGATCAAACCATGGCTATCATGGAACCAAACCCTGGCGCCTACCGAAAGTAGTCTCTCGTTGCTGATCGAAAAACTCATTAGGGGAGAACTCAGTAGCGGACTTAAAGTATTTATTACCTTAGTAAATGGAGCTAGTAAATATTTTGGTCTGAGAAAACCGGATTTTGAAGGATTTCTCCGAGACGAGAGTTGGGAGCTTGATTTTTCTGCCCTTTTTGCCCTGGATGACTCATTTATTCATGCTCCTGGGGGTGTAACCGGACGGATTCTATTTTTAAAAGACAAGTTCGATGGAGTATTCATTCGGTTTTTTGAAGCGCTGAAGATCATACAAGCCCATGCCGCCAGTGATAATTTCCTGGCTACCGACCTTTTTTCACCAGGAGAAGCGCTGGAAAAGCAACATCCGGCGCATTTAGGGTTGTTCTTTACCTTCCTAAACCTCCAAGAACAATTCCAGAATGGTCTAAATGAGTTGAGCCGGCGGCACTTGGATTATTTTTACCAGCATGTCCTTGGCCTAAAGCCGATCGCCCCTCATCCCGATCAGGCTCATATCATCCTTGCATTACAAAACCACGTAGACAAATTTCATTTGCCGCAAGGGACCATGCTCAAAGATGGCAAGGACCTTAATAAATTGGATATCTTATTTGGCTTGGATGAAGATATCGTGGTCAATAAGACCCAGGTGGTTGATCTAAAGACATTGTTTCTGAATTACGTTGATCTATTCGCACCGTGTGAACCTCAGATTGATGACCCTCTGAAAAATTTAACTGAAGGGTTATATATTGCTCCAACTGCTAATTCCCTCAATGGACTGGGAGAACCTTTCGGCGATGAAGGATCGAAAAGCTGGCAAAGCCTTGGCTCCAAAGAAAGCAAGCAGTTCTTACCAGATACCAGAACTCCAATAGACCACCCTTACGGACGTGTAGGTTTCGTATTGGCTTCACCGGTTTTGTTATTGAATGAGGGAAGGCGCATCATAACCATAAAATTAGACTTTGAACCCATAAGCGATTCAAATATTGGGGCCCTGGATTTTGACAAGTTAAACGAAGTATTACAAAGAGATTACTACTTTGTCACTCGACAAACTTTCAAGAATGCATCTACTGAGGGGCTGTCGGCTGAGGCGTCTACCACTGTTCAAGAACTTTTACTTGAAGACACCCCCTACTTACTGGGTACCGATCCGGTTTTTATTGGTGATCCAACCGTGGATGGTAAGCTAAACTCGTTAATAGGATTTACCGCCCAGGACCGGGACTTGATAAAAAAACATTTAGAGAAAAAGCAGGCTTTCAAGATCAACTTCAGTGGGGAAGAAGAGTGGATCACTCCAAGTAATGTCGCCATCAACCTAATTGCTCCGCCACCGGCAGCCTCTGACTATGCCTTGGAGTTTATTATTACCTTAGAAGCGGACCTACCAGCGGTAACTTTCTTCGATGGAGAGGCTTTGGAAGAAAAACTGGATACCGATATGCCGGTTTTGAAAATTGAACTGGATCAGGACGTTAAAGTGGTTTGCGAGAGAATAAAGTGCGAACCAGACTGCTGCTTAGGGCGTTGTCGACCAGCGAGCCAAGTAGAATTATCTGTCTATGAATTCTTGCGCGATCTGAAAATAAAAGACAGCAGTATTTCGGTGGAAGTTTGTGGAATAAAGAATCTTATTGTCCAGAACGATGAAAGTGTGATGGATGTGAATGGACTAATGCTCCCTTTTGGGTCCAGGCCCACGGTAGGTTCAAATTTTTACGTCGGTAGCCAGGAGATTTTTTGTAAAGATTGGCAAAGTGTTTATGTGAATCTCAACTGGAAAGATCTCCCAGCTGATTTCTCCGAATATTACAATGGATATCAGGATGAAGACGATCCAACTGATAAAATTGAAACCACAGACTTCAAAGTAATATTTTCACTTCTGGAGAAAGGCAACTGGCTGGAGGATTCAAATTTAATGGACCTTTACGGGCCCCAAGACGGTGCGGCTTTTTGCGTGGCACATAATCCACCTTTTGATTTTAATTTCGAGTCAAATAGGTCAGACTTTACTCTAGAAGCCCGACTGTTAAAAGATAACTTTAGAGAAGGATTTACTGAGTATACCGTCGCCTTAAGAGAAGGTTTTATCAGGCTTACTTTACTAGAACAAGATTTCGAGCATCGGAGGTATCCGTTTGTTTTGGCGCGACAGATGATGGCATTTGGCCGATATCCTACTCTTATTGACGGTGCGGTTTACGAGGATGCAGGAGGTACACCACAGGTGTTCGACATTAATATTTTCTTTGGTGATATTAATGATATCCTTCTGACCCAAGCCAGTAATGTTATTACAGGTGCCATTCAAGACATTTTAACTACACTGAGCGAGTCGATCGATGACGCATTTGACTCTATAAGTACAGCCACCTCTTTGAATTTGAATTTTG
>QIMC01000354.1 GCA_003232185.1 Flammeovirgaceae bacterium
CCCTCGTCCCTATTTAGACGCAAGCTCGACGCTCCGTTCGATAAATTTCGTTAAAGATGCACCATCCAACATGTTTTGGCTCAGCAATGCTAAGTCATAAGCTTGTTTTGCAAACTTAATACGGGTGTCCTTTCTTTTTGCAGCTAGAATCTTGGTACTAATGGCGTGATTGGCATTAACAGCAACATTATAAGTATCAGGCATTTGGCCCATAAATGGCATTCCTCCCCCTCCGGTAGCTGCCATGTCCTTCATACGCCTCATAAATTCAGGAAGTGTAATTGACACCGGCATTTCATCTGGCGCCATGGATTCCACCTGGATCACTAAACTCGGATTGTCAATGGCTTTGGTAAACACTTCTTTTAACTGTGTTTGCTCTTCTTCTGATAACACACTTTCATTTGCACTACCGGTATCAATAATCTTATCAATAGTATCTGCATCAACCCTTTTAAGCTGGGTTTTCTCCAATTTTGGCTCAATATGATTAATCCAATGGCTATCAATTACCTCAGTCATTACCAAAATATCATAGGATTTCTTCTTGGCTGACTGTATAAAGGTATCCTGTTTTGCGGAATCTGTAGTATATAAAAAGACCACATTGTCGTCCTTGTCCTTCTGGTTTACTGATACCTTTTCCCGGTATTCATCCAGGGTAAAATGCGCTTCTTCGGTATTCTTTAAAAGAGCAAAATCCTTGGCTTTGTCATAGAACTTTTCATCCGTTAGCATACCGTATTTTACAAAAAGCCCAATATTGGACCATTTTCCTTCGTATGCTTTTCGATCTTTCTTGAAAAGTTCTCCAAGCTTATCAGCTACCTTCTTGGTGATGTAGGCATTGATTTTTTTCACATTGCTGTCAGATTGCAAGAAACTTCTGGATACATTCAATGGAATATCCGGTGAATCAATTACTCCGTGAAGCAACATAAGGAATTCAGGAACTATGTCTTTGACCTCATCAGTGATAAATACCTGCCTGGAATATAATTGGATTTTATTCTTAGGTACTTCGAAATCGCTTTTTAATCGAGGGAAGTACAGGACCCCTGTGAGATTAAATGGATAATCAACATTAAGGTGAATCCAGAATTGGGGGTCCTCAGAAAAAGGATACAGCTCCCGATAAAATTTTAAATAGTCCTCGTCTTTGAGATCCGAAGGGGATTTGATCCATATAGGCTCAGTCTCATTTATTATATTGTCGACCTTTATGGTTTTGTATTTGGGATTGCCATCCTTGTCCTTACCATCTTCTACACTCTTATCTTTTTTGCCAAACTTGATGGTGACAGGGAGGAACTTGGCATACTTATCGAGAATGCCCTGGATACGGCTTTCTTCTAAAAATTCCTCAGAATCCTCGTTCAAATGCAGAACTACATCTGTTCCCCGTTTGGTCCTTTTTGAGCTGCTGATTTCGAATTCAGTATCACCATCACATACCCAATGGGCCGCCTTACTGCCTTTTAGATATGACTTGGAAGTGATTTCTACCTTACTGGAAACCATAAAAGACGAATAAAATCCCAGCCCAAATTTTCCGATAATTTCTTTGGCGTCTCCTGAATCCTTGAATTTTTCTACAAATTCAGCGGCTCCTGAGAAAGCAATCTGATTGATGTATTTTTTGATTTCTTCAGCGGTCATTCCGATCCCTTTGTCACGAACCGTAATGGTTTTTTTCTTCTTATCAACCGATATTTCTATTGCATTATTTCCAAGTTCTTCCTGAAATTCTCCAAGAGATGATAACCTTTTCAGTTTTTGAGTAGCATCTACCGCGTTGGAAACCAGTTCTCTTAAGAAAATCTCATGATCAGAATAGAGAAACTTCTTTATTATTGGAAATATATTTTCTGTGTGTATAGAAATCGTGCCTTTCTCTTTCATTTTCTCTTCGTTTAATGGACAAACTCGAATGTCATCTGGACAATTCAAATTTCGTTCCAGTAAGAGAAAGCACGGATATTTATGACAACCTGTCAGTTTTGACCGACAGTGGGCGTATTAGTGACAGAAAATACTACTCGGGACCAAATCGTTGTTTCATTTTGTTTTTGATTTCTTCCGGTGGGAGTCCCATTTTTTTGTGCTGTACTATAGATAATACCATCTGCCTGACATTGGGAGAACGAAATCCCAGCTGAGTTCCAATATTCATCCCCAACTCGAGTTCCTGATCATCGATTTCACCGTCTACCAGCATCAGCCAGGACATATCAAATAACAGATCAAATCCAAATTTTTGACTCGAAGAGGCATCCAGAGAGATATTCTTGAGATTTTGATGCATGTGTTCAAAATCTACTTCAACTTCCAATCGTTGAGCTACTTTTAGAATAAAATGATACTCACATTCATCCATGTGACCATCCGAATGAGCCATTTTAAAAAGTTGTTCAATATAGGCATGTCGATAATCTATAGGCTCCTCAATGTCATTCTTTTGAAATGGATTTTGTAGGGGCATGGTATTAATTCCTTTTATAGTTAATCAAAAATACCCAACACATTGATTTATAACTCCACAAAAACTTGTCATACATTACATGTGAAGACTAAAGGAGGTATCTATTATGCTTTGCTATAAACCAGATAGACTTCATTGCTTGCTTGTTCTATAGACTTTCCAGATAGCGTTAACATGTTGATGCGATGAACAATGTCGTCAATTACCTCAGGCTCAAACCCTGATTTCATGGCTATTGATTTACATAAGCCCAGTTCTTTGGGATCTATGGATCCGTCTATCATCATGATTGCCACCAGATCAAAAACTAACCCAAGTCGCTGTTCCTTTGAATGAGATGCCTCCACCGGATCGTCATGCTCAATCTCTTCGCTCAACTCCTGTATTTCATTCGCTGAATAAGCGAGTTTATCTCCAATCTTCAATATAAGATCATATTCTCTTTTTTCCAGATGACCATCGGCTTTGGCTACTTTAATTAATTCTTTAAAATAGGATTTTTTATCGGAAGTATTTCTTTTTTTGAAAAGATTGAATAAACTCATATAAAAGGATTTAGTCAGCTATTGTCAAATATTCTATCCTCAATTGCTTAGCGTATGCGATCCACAGAACGTACCAGGGAGTCATCTTTGCGAATATATCTGTTTGCTAATAAATTACAAATCAATGCTATCGCAGGAAGGTACATGCCAAACTCATAAGTCCCCTCCCCAGGTACTGGTACCATTTCCTCCAAGCGAAAAGTAAAATATACGGCAATCCCAAGAAAGCCTGCCATTACCAGTGAGTTTACTGCACCTAATTTCAACTGGTTTAGCCGATTACGAAATTGAAATATTTCAATTACTGCCAGCGAAATAGCTGCCAGGGCAACTATAGCGAGAATGGCAGTTGGGAAATACTCTCTGGTAATTGGTTGGTCTATGGAATGTATTTCAGCATAAAATGCCTCTAATATTACTCGTGAACCAATATTAGTATCCTGCTTTTCCCAAATAGGAAAAAATAAGGAGGCAGCGAAGCTAAAGGCAACACCCAGAAGAAATAAAGACTGAACCCGTTGTATCATTTAATTGACGTTTTAGTATTTTGCAACTAAGGTAAAAAAAACAACGGATATTGGCACCACCTCCAATAGGCCTGGAAATCTCCACATCAAATCATTGAGGTATTTCATAGAAATTTCATATCACGGACTGGCCTACCATGGCTGGCAGATTCAGCAAAATGCTCATACGGTGCAGGCCGAGATAAATGAAGCTTTAAGCAAATATTGCGGAGCTCCGGTTGAAACTGTAGGCAGTGGAAGAACAGATACAGGGGTCCATGCTCTTCAGCAATTCTGTCATGTAGATCTTATTAAACCACTAGACATCACCACAGCAATTCATAAATTAAATGCAATTTTGCCCCCTGATATTGCTGTGATTAATATCCACAATGTTCCCGATGATGCACATGCTCGTTTTAATGCAATATTGCGTAGCTACCAATACCACATATCCTGGAATAAGGATCCATTTTCCCAAAATATAAGCTACTATTTTAAACATACCTTGGATCTGGAAGAAATGAATAGAGCAAGCAAATACCTGATTGGCCAAAAGGATTTTAAAAGTTTCAGTAAAGTTAAAACCTCAGTAGACAATTTTATTTGCACTATTTCTCAGGCTCACTGGAAAACTCATAACGGAAGGTGCTGTTTTTACGTAAGTGCTAACAGGTTTCTAAGAGGAATGGTGAGGGCTCTGGTTGGTACCTTATTGGATATTGGCACTGGAAAACTGACAGTCCAGCAATTTGAGGATATCATAAAAACTGGAGACAGGCGGGCAGCTGGAAGATCAGTGCCCCCTCATGGTTTATTTCTTAAAGAAGTAGTTTATCCTGAACATTTGTTAATGCCGGCTTAGTGAATAAAGAAAAAATTACGGGAAAAATAGTCGATTTTAAAGTACTCAAACGACTAGTTGGGTTTATCAAGCCATACCAAAGCCAATTCTACTTTTTAGTAGTTCTAACCATAGTAACCGCTATTCTGGGCCCGATCAGGCCTTGGATCATCCAGCTTACTATTGATAACCATATTGCCATCGGTGACTATGAAGGATTGGCAAAAATGACGCTGATATTGCTGGTGTTGCTGGTGTTACATGCAGGAGTACAGTACGCTCATACTTATCTATCTGGATGGATCGGCCAAAACATTATCAAGGATATTAGAATTCAACTTTATCGACACCTATTAAAGTTACGCTTAAAGTTTTTCGATAATACCCCAATAGGAAGATTGGTAACCCGTAACATATCTGATGTTGAAACTTTAGCGGAGGTATTTAGCCAGGGAATAGCAGCTATTTCAGGAGATATATTAACTATTCTGTTTATCCTTATGTTTATGTTTGCCACAGACTGGAAACTCACTTTGATGAGTTTGGCAACCTTACCAATCCTTTTTATAAGCACTTACATATTTAAAGAGAAAATTAAGACCACCTTTAATAAGGTCAGAAATGCGGTGTCAAACCTGAACAGCTTTGTACAAGAGCATATTACCGGAATGAGTGTAGTCCAGATCTTCAATAATGAAGAAGAGGAGCACAAAAAATTCAAGGAAATCAATCGTGAACACCGACGGGCGAATATTCAGTCGGTACTTTATTATGCACTTTATTTTCCAGTGGCAGAGATTATTGCTGCATCAAGTATTGGTCTGCTGGTATGGTATGGCGCAGGTGGAGTAATGCGAGGTTCCATACCCGAAATTGGGGTACTGATATCTTTCATTATGTACATCAATATGTTTTTTAGGCCAATACGAATGATTGCGGACGGATTCAATACCCTTCAACTGGGCATTGTGAGTACCGATCGAATAGTGAAGCTGCTGGATAGTAAAGAGTTCCTGCCAGATGAAGGAAATTATCAAACTGAGTCCTTGGCAGGCAAGGTTGAGTTTAAGAATGTTTGGTTTGCCTATAATCAACAAGAATATGTGTTGAAGGACATTTCTTTTGAGGCAGCCCCGGGGCAGGCCCTGGCTTTGGTAGGAGCTACCGGAGCAGGCAAGTCCTCGATAATAAATTTGTTGGGTAGGTTTTACGACATCAATAGTGGAACCATACTAGTGGATGATATTCCAATCACCAAATACAAACTTCATAACTTAAGGGAACACATTGGAGTGGTGCTGCAGGATGTATTTCTCTTTTCGAATAGTATTGCTGAGAATATTACTCTGGGGAATAAGAACATACCATTTGAACAAGTAGTTGAAGCGGCGGAGTTAGTAGGGGCAAGGAAATTCATTGAGCGCCTACCCGGTGGATTCAGGTACAATGTGATGGAAAGAGGAGCTACCTTGTCAGTTGGGCAAAGACAGTTGATTTCATTTGTAAGGGCCATGGTATACAACCCAAAGATTATTGTACTTGATGAGGCCACTTCATCCGTAGATTCAGAAACTGAGGAATTGATCCAGTATGCCATTAAAAAATTGATGAAAGACCGAACTTCCATTGTTATTGCCCACAGGCTGTCAACCATCAAAAAGGCCGACCAGATATTGGTTATGGATCAAGGAGAGATTAAAGAACGGGGCAACCATGAACAACTCTTGGCTATGAATGGCTACTATACCCAGTTATACCATTTGCAATATAAAGACGTAGCGTCGTGAGCAAGATTTCCAATCGAAAATTATTGGTAATTACCATTGCCATAGTACTCATTATTTTAGGTTTTGGATATTATAAGTTGGGTGGGCTATATTCTGTCAAAATTGAAACCGTTAGGGTAGACAATTACCATTTAGTTGGGAAATACTTCAGTGGTTCTTATAAGAGTGATTCTATTAGGGTCTATTTTGAGGAGATGTCTGCTTATATAAAAGACGGAACACTAAGTGGTCAACCGGTAATTATTTATGATCAGGAGCAAAGTGATGGCGATGGCAAAGGAACTAGCTTTATAGGAGTAATGCTTGCTGACCACCCAACATCGCTCCCGGCAAGCCTCGTTAAAAGAGACATTCCAGCGCAAAAGTCCATTAAGGTTACAAAAGATGCTCACATATCGGTAATGCCCAACCCCGATAAGATAGATCAAATGATTCAGGAATACGCCCTGGCCAATGATCTAACCATTGCTGAGTCAAATATTGAAATATACCAAAAGAATAACCGTCTGGTGATAGAGCGGCCTATTGTCAGTGGGGCTGATTAGGGAGCGGTTTCAACTCTGAAAGTTGATGGGTTAAACCATGATAACCTAAATAAAAAAATAGAAACACTCCGCCTTAGGGCATTATTTCATCTACCTGTATCTGCTTATCATACAATTCGCGATAAACCCCATTTTGAGCCAAAAGCGTTCGCTCACTCCCCTGCTCAATAATACAACCGCCATCAAGTACCAGAATATGATCAGCCAGTTTGGCACTACTTACCCGATGGGATATGATCACTGTGGTACAGTCTTTCATTATGCGTTGCAAATTACTGAGGATGGTGTGCTCCGTTTTAGTATCCACGGCAGAAAGGCTATCATCAAGGATTAATATTTTAGGTTTACGAACAATGGCTCTGGCAATTGATACCCGCTGTTTCTGACCACCTGATAAGGTAATCCCGCGTTCTCCCAGGGTAGTTTCAAAGCCATTGGGAAATTGGTTGATATTGCTGAATAGATCAGAATCCTTGGCAGCTTGAATTATTTGATCCTGACTTAATTCTCCATTCCCAAACCCGATATTGTTTTTAATGCTGTCTGAAAACAGGAATACATCCTGTGGAACATAACCTATGGCTTGCCGTAGGTGGGTCAGGTTGTAGTTTTTAATATCATGTTCATCAATTTTCACCACTCCCTCAGTTACATTGTATAGTCGACAGATAATATTTGCAATTGTGCTCTTTCCAGATCCGGTAGTCCCAATGATGGCGATGGATTGACCCCGTTCCACCTTAAAAGAAATATCTTTAAGTGCCTCAATTCCAGAGTCTGGGTAGGTAAAACTGACTTTGTCAAAAACTATCTCTCCTTTTATTTTTTCTCTTAAATCCTGAAGAGATACAATATCGGTTTTCACTTTTAGGAATTCATTTATTCTTTTCTGAGAAGCAGCAGCCCTTTGTATTAGGCTGGTTACCCATCCAAGGGATGCCACCGGCCAGGTAAGCATATTTACGTAAATAATGAACTCTGCAATGTTGCCAATGGTCAATGACCCATCGATTACCTGTGTCCCCCCAATGAAAACCGTCAGTAGTACGCTCAACCCTATTAACCCCATCATTAGGGGAAAGAACAAGGAATTTACAAAGGTCAACTTGAGTGACTTGTCCCGGTATATCAGGCTTTCCCGGGCAAATTGATGCTCAGACTCTACCTCCCGTACAAACGATTTCAAGACTCTAATTCCCGAAAAAGCTTCTTGCACAAAGGTGCTCAAAGAAGACAGGCTTTGCTGTATTTCCTCAGATCGTTTATTCATGACGTTGCTTACCAGATAAATACTGATAGACAACACTGGCAAGGGAATTAGAGAATAGAAGGTGAGCTTTGGATTGACAATTATCATATAAGTGATCACAATGATAACCAGGGTTATCAGATTGATTCCGTACATAATTGCAGGACCTAAGTACATTCTGACCCTGCTGACATCTTCCGAGATCCTCGCCATCAGATCTCCTGTATTGTTTTGTCTGTAAAAACTTAGTGGAAGGGTTTGGTAATGTTGGTATATCTCGTTTTTCAGATCATACTCAATCATTCTGGACATCACAATAATCGTTTGCCGAACGAAAAACAAAAATATTCCTCGAAGCACAGCCATGGCAACTATCAGTAATCCGGCCAACATTATAGACTTGGCAAATATTCCATAAAGCTCCTCTTGTAATCCGGTGCTATCGAACAGTCGATACAAATCAATGTTCTCTTTGACCAAATTGATTACGTGCCGGACTATTTGAGCCGGGAGAATAGCAACAACATTGGTAATAATAATGAAGACTGTTCCAAGTAGTAAATGGTACTTGTAATTAAGCAGATATTTATTAAGATACAGGAGTTCTTTCATATCCTAGAATAGAAACGGGCAGGAGCTAATTATGTTGGAAAACTGCTGGCAGTAAACTTACACAAGATTTTTATCAGGGCGTTTGACCACATTGAATTAATCCTCAAAAAGGGGTACTTTTGCTTGGTCTAGCTGATTACAGCAAGAATTTATCAGAATATTAATGCACCTGACCAACCACTCAGATACCTCATTGAAAAAATCTTTGCATTCAGTAATGGGAGATTTAGGACATGAGCAGGTTGTTTTTTATAGTGATGTACCTACCGGTTTAAAGGCAATCATTGCCATCCACAGCACCGTTTTGGGTCCTGGTATGGGGGGGACACGGTTTTGGAATTATGCATCCGATGAAAAGGCCGTTACTGATGCACTGCGATTGTCCAGGGGCATGACCTATAAAAATGCCATTGCCGGATTAAATGCCGGAGGGGGTAAGGCAGTAATTATTGGCAGTCCGGGCATTAAATCTGAAGCTTTGCTAAGAAGCTTTGGCAGGTTCATAGACGGCCTGGGAGGACAATACATAACTGCAGAGGATGTTGGGATGTGTGCCCAGGACATGGAATATATTGGCATGGAAACATCATATGTTACTGGCTTGTCCGAAATTAAAGGTGGAGGTGGTGACCCTTCCCCGGTAACTGCATATGGGGTATATATGGGGATTAAGGCTGCGGCTAACAAAACCTATGGATCCGATGATATATCAGGAAAGAGAATATTCGTCCAAGGAGTAGGCCATGTAGGCAGTCAATTGGTGAAACTATTGGTAAAAGAGCATGCAGAGGTGTTGATCTCGGATATAGATGAGCATCGGGTTTCGGAGGTAGCTAATACTTATAAAGTGGAAGTAGTGGACGCATCGAATTGGGTTGATCTATCAATGGATATATACGCACCTTGCGCCTTGGGTGCAACACTAAACAATGAGTCTATTCCAAGATTAAAGTGTCAAATTATTGCAGGTGGGGCAAATAACCAGTTGGAAGTTGAGGATATACATGCGCAGATGCTGGAAGAAAGAGGTATTGTGTATGCACCTGATTTCTTAATTAATTCAGGTGGAATAATTAATGTTTATCAGGAGTACATGGGAAATTACCGCCGTGAACTAGCCTACCAGAAAACGGAAGAAATTTATGAGATCTGCCTTGATTTGTTAGAAAAAGCAAAAAATACAGGCGTTACTACTCATCAGGCTGCGCTACAGATGGCTAAAGACAGAATATCCGCCATGGAACAAGATTAATTATCATTTAAGGCCTAATGGGCAATTTTTTTAAGAAATGCTGAACCGTAGAAATTTGCGAATTAAAGCCATGCAAACCTTGTTTGCATTTCAACAGATCCGAGCTTCTAATAAAAAGATTGCCTGGGACAAAATTAACCAAGCCTCAAAGGACTTCCAGGAGGCGGCTCCCGATCTGGCGGTTAATTTAGAATCAGTTTTTAATCAAGAATTGATTGAACCCGGTAATCTTCCAAAAGAATTCCCGCTGGAAATAAAGGACCTGATTGAAAATGAATTGTCAACCTATAACCGACAGGTTTTAAAAGATCTGAAATTCTTACGTTCACAGATGTTGTTGGAAGTGGAGGGCATCCACAAACTGTTTGTGTGGGTACTGGGTTTGTTTATTGCATTGTCCGATCTTGAACGTACGCAAATTGAGAAAAAATCATTACCTGGAAAGCCAAAAGTGTATTTGACAGATATAGGCTCAATTGAAACTCTTGGTAAACTGTTATCCTCAGTTCAAGTGCCATTATGGAATGAACACAAGGGACGTGTTTTCCAATGGTATAAGGAAATCAAGGGTCACCAGGGGTTTGCTAAAGAATTCGAGCAATATGCTGATGACTCGGGTGCCGGACAAAGGAAATTGCGCTACATATTTAAATCCATATTATGGAAAAGTGAATCCTTCCAAAACTATTTCGAGGAATACGATCGTGACTGGGTTGAGAATAAGGATATTATTAAAAGCCTGGTGAGTAAAACACTCAAATCCATAAATGATGAGGGTGCTGCTTTGGCACCACTTTCCTATCAGTGGGAGGATGACAAATTATTCTTTGCGAATATCTTTGATACCACGCTAAAACAAGAGTTATGGTCAGAGCAATTGATTGCTAAAAGTGCAAAAAACTGGAAGATGGACCGTATTGCACAGGTAGACATGGTACTGCTCAAGATGGCTTTAAGTGAGATGAGAAATTTTCCCAGTATCCCTGTTAAAGTTACAATTAATGAATATATTGAAATGTCTAAAAAGTATAGCACACCCAAAAGTAAAAAGTTTATTAACGGCTTATTGGACGTTCTGGCTACTGACCTGGTGGCGAGTGGAACCATAAAGAAAAGCGGCAGGGGATTAATAGATAATAAATAACCATTACCATGAGTAAAACAACAGACAATTTATTGAGCTTTCTAGCAGGGGCATCCGCAGGTGCCATCCTCGGGATCTTGTACGCACCGGATAAGGGTACCAATACCCGGGAAAAACTGGCATTTAAATTGGAAAAGTACAAACAAAAACTAGAGGATTTACTGGAGGACATAATGGAAGAACAGGCAGAACCAATATTGAGTAATGCGCGTTCAGAGGGTGAGAAAGTAATTCAGGATGCAAAAGAGAAGGCGGAGAAACTACTGGAAGATGTAGATCAGTTGATTGGCCAGATCAAAGAAAAGAAATAACCCTTATGCAGAAGGAGATTACATTAATTGTCGGTGATGGCATTGGCCCGGAGATTATCGTTTCAGTTCAAAATATATTTACAGCAGTAGGGGTTCCCATTGTTTGGGATAAGGTAAATGCTGGGATTGTCAGCCTGGATAGCGGTGACGAATTGATTCCTCAGAGATTGATCGATTCTGTAAATAAAAACAAAGTGGCCTTAAAAGGTCCAATAACCACACCAATTGGGAAAGGATTTAAAAGTGTAAATGTTCAACTGCGACATATGTTTGATTTGTATCAGAATATTCGTCCCTGTAAATCCACGCCAGGCGTTTATTCGCGGTTTGAAAACGTTGACACGGTGTTATTCCGGGAAAATACCGAGGGGTTATACTCAGGGCTGGAGTTGTATGATGACCGTTTGGAGATGGCGGATTCAATAGCCAGAGTAACCAAAAAAGGGTCTTTACGAATAGTGAAAGCGGCATTTGAATACGCTAGAAATTTTGGAAGAGAAAAGGTAACACTGGTGCACAAAGCCAATATCCTGAAATCGATCGGAAAAATTTTCCTCGATGCCGGAGATGAGATTGCAAGTGAATATCCTGATATAGTAGTTAATGACCGCATTATTGATAATATGTGCATGCAGTTGGTTATTAGACCTGAAGAATACGATGTTATTGTGACTACCAATTTGTTTGGAGATATTCTTTCTGATCTTTGCGCAGGTTTGGTGGGAGGTCTTGGAATGGTAGCAGGAGCAAATGTTGGTGATGATGTGGCCATTTTTGAAGCTGTTCATGGGTCGGCACCTGATATAGCTGGCCAGGACAAAGCCAACCCTACAGCCATAATAAGATCATCGATTCTTATGTTAGAACACTTAAAAATGAATATTTTTGCAGAGGCCATTGATTTGGCTTTAAATAAAACGTTGAAGGAGCCACAGCTTTGTACTGTAGATTTAGGAGGACCAGCTGGAACTGAAGCGTTCACTAAATCAATAATAAATAATTTAACCTAAAAATAATTGATGTTATGAAAATAATAAAACTCAACCTTGTTGTTGCATTGTTATTACTTATGGCAGCCGGCTGCGACAATGTTTTGGAATCCAGAGTTTCAGAATTGGAGCGTAGGATTGCCAAAATTGAAAATGGAGGAACTACCGCAACTACCCTTAATAGCTCACCAACACCTACCGTAAGTAGCACTCCAGTACTTGAAGTAAAACCCGAAGGCCCCCTGCCTGAGTTTAACTTTGCTTCAGAGACTTATGATTTCGGGGCAATTCCCGAAGGTGAGGTTGTGGAGCACACCTTTAAGTTTACCAATACCGGAGAAGCTCCGTTAATCATTCAAAGTGCCTCAGCATCCTGCGGATGCACAGTACCATCTTATTCCAAAGAGCCGGTACCGGCTGGAAGTACCGGTGAGATTGCTGTCAGGTTTAACAGTAAAGGTAAAAAAGGAAATCAGGCACCTACGATTACAGTGACTGCAAACACTTATCCTAAAGTGCGGAAATTAAGATTAAAAGGGACAGTTAATGCCGCTGGATAGTTGATATTAAAAATTAGAAACTATGTTTGAAATTGTATTATTACAAATACCTGGTGGCGGAGCCGGTACCATGAATCTGGTCTTTATTGGTGGAATACTTTTAGTGTTCTATTTCTTTATGATTCGTCCGCAGCAAAAGAAACAAAAAGATCAGAAAAAATTCATCGGAGATATTAGCAAGGGTGACCTGGTGGTAACCTTGGGGGGTTTACACGGGAAGGTGTCTGCTATTGATGAAAATACCATCACACTGGAAGTGGATCGGGGAGCGAAAATTAAAATGGAAAAATCTTCTATTTCTTTCGAAGCCAGTAAACAGTATAATAAAGATTAATTCATCCACTTCTTCTTGAAGTAAAAAATGGATTTGTTCCAAAGATCATGGCGTAAATCAAGTAATGTCAATTACGACAAATGGAAAATAATTTCATTGTGTATTTTGGCTGCTACTACTTTTTGGTTTTTTAGTGCACTCAATAAGTCGGATTATACTACTACCATTAATTACCCAATTGAGCTGGTTTATCCGGGGCAGGATACTTTAGTGGTCATAGGAAAATTGCCGAAATCTCTAAGAATGAATGTTACCGGTGGAGGATGGAATCTGTTTCGAAGGTCATTTGGGATGGGTACCAACCCGCTATTGGTAACTGTCAATAATCCCACGGATATCAGATATTTGTTGGGAAGTAGTTTGGCACCTCATATCAACGATCAGATAACCACCTTCAGCCTGAATAGTGTGATTACCGACACCATTCATTTTCATATTGAAAAAGAAAGTAGACGTTGGATAAAGCTATCTGTAGAGGGTATTAATCCAGGGGAAAACCATATAGTACTTGGTGATATTCTGGTTGAGCCAGATACTATCAGTGTTTCAGGTCCTCTAACTTATGTTAATAACCTGATAGAACCGATGCTTCTGAAAGTTTCAGAGAGGAATATTACTGAGGACTATCAGGAAGTAATAGATATTGAATTTGCTCACGAGCAGATGTGGTCCATCCCAAATCAGGTGTCAGTTAGTTTTAGGGTTGATCAGTTGACAGATTTGGAACACCTGGCCCCGGTAACCACTCAAAATTTCCCTAATGGTTATACAATCGATATGGAATCTTTAAGATATTTGGTACAGTACACCATTGCATCAAGTTATCAGGACTCCATTGGGGAAAATTTCATACAGGTCTATGCGGATTTTGCTGAAATGAAGTCAGATTCGACCATACGGTTGAAGGCCCATACCGACAACCAATTTATATTGAAGCTTGACTTTGACTCGGTATCTGTACCAGTAGTAAAAGAGCGGTAAATGGAGGTTGGAATCACAGGGGGCATCGGTGCTGGTAAATCCACAGTTTGCAAAATATTCAGTACCCTTGGCATACCAATATACGATGCTGATAGCAGAGCCAAACAACTAATGGAGGATTCCTCTGGCTTAGTAGAGCAAATTAAGGAAGTATTTGGGAAACAGAGTTATCATCGATCTGGAAAGTTGAACAAAGCCTATCTGGCGGATCTGGTGTTCCCAGTTCCGGATAAATTGCAAAAACTTAATCAATTGGTTCACCCCGAAGTGGCAAAAGACTACTCAAGCTGGGTGACCAGTCATGGAAATAAATTCCCGTATGTCATAAAAGAGGCAGCTTTACTGATTGAGTCAGGTTCATACCAGCAGTTCGATTGTCTGGTGACTGTTCTAGCTCCTGTTGAGCTCAGGATCACCAGAGTACTGGCACGAGATCCAAACCGGGAAAGGGGACAGATTGAGTCTATTATCTCAAGACAATTATCAGACCAAGAAAGGATAGAGAAATCTGATAGCGTATTGTATAATGATGAAAAACAGTTGCTGATCCCACAAATTCTTGATTTACACCAACATTTAGTAGGACAGTAAGTTAGCCGGGAGTTGTATCTGATCTAAATAGAATTTCATTCTGGTATGAAAGACTGGTAGTAGTTCAATACGTTCAATCATGTCTTTCTTATGATTGTAAAAAACTTCCACATAAAAATTATTAAATAAGTAAAGGTTGATCTTGTAGCGGTAATACCGGATGGCTACAATAAAATTACCGTCCTGAAACAGTAAACTGATCTTCTCTTTAAGGGGAAGGGCATTAAATTCTTTATGTGAAATCCGCTTCATGTCTTAAACAAGAATACATATTTTTTCAGCCAAAAAAAAGCAGATGTAAGGTATTCGACCCTTTTGATTATGACTAACTCCAGTTTAAGATGATCTTTGTTTTTGCCAAAAGAATAGTACTATTAGCAACACGAAAGATTATGAAAACAGATATTCAAACAGTTAACTTTGATGCGCCAGATACCTTAGTTCAATTCATTGAAAACGAGCTGTATGACCTGGAAATAGAGTTTAATTCCATTGTTGGTGCTGAAGTATATTTACGCCCAGGAAAAACTGAGAACGATAACAAAACAATTAAATTAAAACTGAATGTGCCGGGACCAGATCTTTTTGTAGAATTTAAGTCCAGTAGTTATGAGGGAGGTCTTACAGAAGCAATTGAAAATGTACGATTTCAATTGCTTCGTGGTTCTCAACGAAGGAGTAGAAGAAACTAAACAGCCTACAGAAAGGTTACTGCATTAATTAGGCTGTTTTCACAAGCAGGGGATTTTGGGTGGAAGATGGGGTTCGAACCCACGACCTCTGATGCCACAAACCAGCGCTCTAACCAACTGAGCTACAACCACCATAAATATTGGAATGCAAAACTAGTGGTTTGGCCGCATTTTACAAAGTAATTAAACTGCAAATTTCAATAGTGGGTTTTACTATCGAATAGTAGCCTTTGACCTTTGGCTGTTAGATCGAATGTTCCATCTTTGTAGACTAACCTTCCAGATACCAGGGTATGTGTGACCTGAGAATGGAAGGTGGTTCCTTCAAATGGTGACCAGCCGCATTTGGCTATGATATTGCCTTTATTAACTGTCCAGGGTTTATTAAGGTCTACTAACACCAGGTCTGCAAAATAGCCTTCTCTTATGTATCCTCGGTTTTTGATACTAAATAACTCAGCTGGATTGTGACACATCTTTTGTGCGATCATCTCCAGAGAGATTTTGCCTTGTCGATGAAATTCAAGCATTGCCACCAGGCTGTGCTGAATAAGTGGTCCTCCTGATGGTGCATTGAGGTATAAATTACTCTTTTCTTGCCAACTATGGGGGGAATGGTCGGTTGCTATAACGTCTATACGGCCATCAAGTACTGCCCGCCAAATAGCCTTTTGGTCCTCTTCGGATTTTATAGCTGGATTCCATTTAATGGCACTGCCTTTAGAGTCATAGTCTTTATCTGTAAACCATAGATGGTGGATACAAGCTTCCGAGGTGATCCTTTTACTTTTCAGCGACCCGGTTGCTTCAAATAGAAAAGTTTCTTTTCCGGTAGATATGTGCAATACATGAAGACGGGTATTAAATTTTTTGGCCAATTGAACGGCCTTAGACGAACTTAGGTAACAGGCTTCTGTAGATCGTATTTCCGGATGACATCGAAATGGTATATT
>QIMC01000137.1 GCA_003232185.1 Flammeovirgaceae bacterium
AATAATACCAATTATCTCAGGAAGTAAAGTGGAACAAATAGAAGAAAGCCTGGGGGCCTCAAAAGTCCACTTAAATGAACATGAAATCATGTTGATGAATAAGGCAGGGGAGTGAGAAGGACGAGGGACGAAGGTGTTAGGGACGAAGGACGAAGGTGTTAGGGACGAGGGACAAGGGTGTTAGGGACGAGGGACGAGGGACGAAGGACGAAGGACGAAGGACGAAGGACGAAGGACGAAGGTGTTAGGGACGAGGCTGTTAATGACCCAAAAATCACTGGTTGTAGGTTAAGCTTGAGATCCTACGACCTAATCCTCTAAGTTAATCGATCGTAGTGGATACTACGACCAGTAGTGCTAATCTATTGTTCGATATTCCCTTGTGCTGCTTCTTGGGCGGCTATCATCTCTTCCTCAGAAAGCCAACCTCCTCCTAGTGCTTTGTAAAGCATTACATAACCATTAAACAGAAGTTGAGTGGTTTCCGAAAGGCTTAATTGCGCCTCGAATGCCTGCCTTTGGCTTTCAATTAGTTCCAGATAACTGGTAACACCCTTATCGTACCGTTCGGTAGACAAGTATTGTGCATTTTGGGCGGCAGCTACATGGTCTCTTCTGGCCTCCAACTCCTCTTTCAAAGTATGTATCTCCACCAGAGCGTCCTCAACTTCTCTAAATGCAGTAATAACGGTAAACTCGTATTCATACAAAGCTTGTTCAGTGAGTCTTCGCTCAATCTCTACCCTTCTCTTGTTTCTACCAAATTCAAAGAGCGGACCCAGTAAACTTCCACCAATACTGAACATGGCATTGCTATTGGTTATTTCAGAAATTTCATTACTGGCCACACCCAATACACCTGTAAGACTAATAGCTGGGAATCTTTGGGCCACCGCCACCCCAATACGAGCGTTTTGCGCATGCAAAAAACTTTCAGCCTGAAGGATATCGGGTCTTCTTTCCATCAACATGGAGGGAATACCCACTGGAATATCCGGTGCAAACGCTTGATCAGCCAGGTCTAGTCCCAGAGGAATCGGTCCAGGGTTTCTTCCCAATAAAATACTCATAGCGTTTCCTGTTTGTGCCACCAGCCTTTGGAAAATCGGAATAGCAGAAGCGGCAATGGCTCTTTGAATCTGTGCCTGGTTCAGGTCAATTTCAGCTACAATTCCTTCATCAAATCGGGCTTGTATGATATCCAGTGATTCCTGCCTCAACTCCAGTGTTTTTCTGGAGATATCCAATCTCCATTTGAAATCCAGCAGTTGGTAATATGTCCCGGTAATAAACGATATCAATCCAATCTGAATCGACCGTTTACCGTATTCACTTGCCAGTAATTCCGCCCTGGCAGCTTCATTAGCCCTCCTGAATTTACCCCAAAAATCGATTTCCCAGTTCAGGGTACCAAATCCAGTAAAAAGGTTAGTAGTACTTCCAATGGGAGCTCCTTGAATCACGTTACCTCTTAGCGCTCCAGCGGAATAACCAAACGAAGGCCATACTTCCGCTTTAGTTTTGCTCAGAGCAGCCCTGGCCTGTTCAATTCTACTGGATGCTATTAATACATCTTTATTCTCCCGAAGTCCAATGTTTATTAGTGTATCAATGATTGGATCCTGAAATAATTCCCACCATTTAATATTCAATACCGAATCAGTCATTGCAAGTTGTAGGCTGTCATAACGATAGACTGCGGTAGAGTCAATTTCTGAGCGGGTAGCATTGAAGTTTGGTCCTACCATACAGGCTTGAAACCATACCATGGTCCCCAGAGAAATGATAAAAAGATATCCCTTGGTTAACCTGCTCATGACTCAACGGCATTTTCTTCCAGAGCAAGTGCTCTTTTCTTCTCATAGCCAGCGAGCTTCCCAATCAGAACAAACAACATGGGGTAGAAAAAGACCCCCAAGAGGGTCGCTATCCCCATACCTCCTAATAATGCCATACCCATTACTTTTCTTGCCTCTGCTCCGGATCCGGTAGCAACTACCAGTGGAAAAACTCCTAGAATAAATGAAAATGCTGTCATTAAAATAGGTCTAAACCTTGATCTGGCAGCATTTATGGCGGCATCGAACAGACTCAAACCACTTTTGAATTCTTCGTTGGCAAACTCTACAATTAGTATGGCGTTTTTAGCAGCCATTCCTATCAACATCACAAATGATACCTGGGTGAAAATATTATTTTCAAAAGCCGGGCTGAACTGACGAGCTACCCACAGGAACAACAATGCACCAAATATGGCAAATGGAGTCCCGAGCAATATAGAGAATGGCAAAGACCAGCTTTCGTATTGGGCAGCAAGAATAAGAAATACAAAAAGCAGGGAAAAGGTAAGTATAAGTCCTAGCGAACCAGAAGCCTGCTTCTCCTGGAATGACATAGCATTCCAGCTAAAGCTCATATCCGAAGGCAGTGTTTCAGCTGCAACCTCTTCCAGTGCAGCCATTGCCTGAGCAGAAGTATATCCGGGAGCAGGCGCTCCTGTGACCTCTACTGAACGGTACAGGTTAAACCTATTGGTATAATCGGGACCAGCCATGGGAGTAATCGTCGCCAGAGTAGCCAGTGGAACCATTTCTCCCTGATTGTTTTTTATAAAGAAATTATTGATCTGGCTTTCGTCTACCCTATATTCCGGCTCAGCTTGAATATAGGTTTTATACAATCGTCCAAATCGGGTAAAATCATTAACGTAAGCTCCACCCATAAAGGCGCCGATGGTGGTATATAAGTCACTTAATGAAACCCCCAATTTCAATGCCTTGGTCTTATCAATATCCATAAACCGCTGTGGTACGTTGGCCTGGAAAGTGGTAAAAGCGGCACCAATCTCTTCCCTTTGATTGGCAGCTATGATAAATCCCATAGCATTTTTAGCAAGATAATCAGGCGTATTACCTCCTTTGTCCTGAATCATTATGCTGAATCCTGAACCATTTCCAAGTCCAGGTATCGCCGGAGGACCGAAAGCAAATATTTGGGCACCTTTCACTTTTGCGCTCAACTCTACATTAAGTTTCTGAATTATTTGCCGGGCAGTCAGGTCTCTTTCATCCCAACCAACCAGTGTAACAAACATAAATCCATTGTTTGGCATCATAGAACCGGTTAGCATACTGTATCCGGTAGCGTTGGTCACGTACTTTATCTCAGGATAGCTCATGAGTATATCTTCAATTTCAGCGCTTACCACATCAGATCTTTGCAATGAAGCAGCATTGGGCAATTGCACATTCACATAGAAATAACCCATATCTTCTTCCGGAATAAATCCACCAGGCACTAGTTTTCCAAAAACGCCCGCCCCAATAGTCATAATTACAATGAATACTGCCCCTCGTTTTAATTTACCGGCCAGTACGTTGGTAAAGCTCATATATGAATCTGTAGTCCGGTCCATTGCCTTATTGAATTTCCCGAAAAACCATCCCAAGGGACCCCCGTATGGCTTGGGTTCCTTTAAAAGCAGGGAACACAGGGCTGGACTCAGAGTCAATGCATTGACAGATGAGACAAGAACAGACACAACAATGGTGATGGCAAACTGTTGATACAAAAGACCGGTGATTCCAGCCATTCCCGCCACCGGTATAAATACTGCAACCAAAACTAAAGTAGTAGCTATTATAGGCGCGGTCACTTTTTCCATGGCATCCAAAGTAGCTTCTTTTGAATTCATTCCTTTGGCAATATTTACCTGAACTGCCTCAACTACCACAATTGCATCATCCACCACAATACCAATAGCCAAAACCAGGCCTAATAAGGAAAGCACATTGATGGTAAATCCCAGCATGGGAAAAAACATGAAAGCACCGATCAATGATACCGGAATTGCCAGGGTGGGAATCAGGGTTGCTCGCCAATCCTGGATAAATATAAAGACCACCAGTATTACCAATGCCAATGCTATCACCAAAGTAATGATGATGTCTTTTATACCAGCTGTAATAGGTAATGTAGAGTCCAAGGATACAATGTACTTGACGCTTTCAGGGAAACGTTCTGCCAGGTCATCCATCTGAGAAACGATATCCTCTGCCAACTGCACCGCATTTGATCCCGGAGCCTGGTATAATGCAATAATAGCACAAGTCTCTTTGTTAAGCCTGGGTACCATATCATAGGTTTCAACCCCAAGGTTTACACTTGCAATATCTCCTATCTTAACTTGTGATCCATCTGGATGGGTTCTGACCACGATTTCTTCAAATGCCTCAGCAGAATTGAACCGCTCAGGCAATCGTACGGTATAAGTAAACTCTGTCCCCGGTGGCGCCGGCTCTGCACCGAACTTTCCACCAGGCACGATAACATTTTGCTCGTTGATCGCAGCCATGATTTCCGGAACCGTAATGGCCATTTTCGCCAACAAGTCCGGTTTAATCCATATCCTCATGGAGTAATCTGATGCACTCAGTACATCTACCCTGCCAATGCCTCTTACCCTGGAAAGTTGATCCTTAATATTGATCAATGCGTAATTTCCTAGAAAATCACGGTCATAGCGACCATCAGAAGTGAGTGTGATCAGCATCAGAATGTTTGGAAGTGACTTTTGAGTAGTAACCCCAAATTTTGTCACGTCCAAAGGTAGTTTTGCGGAGGCAGCAGACACTCTATTTTGAGTTAGCACTGTGTTCATGTCCGGGTCGGTACCCACATCAAAGGATACATCAATCGTCATGGTTCCAGCATTGGAATTAGTGGACTTCATGTAGATCATGTTGTCCACTCCATTGATTTGTTGTTCCAGCGGAGTGGCTACAGATTCCTCGACATTGATGGCATTGGCACCAGTATAAGTCCCCCTAACCTGAACTACCGGAGGGGTCAAATTAGGATATTGCTCAATGGGTAAATCGATTACGGAAATCGCCCCTACGATTACAATTATTATGGCTATCACCATTGCCACAATGGGGCGATGAACAAAAAAGTTTCCTGTTTGATCCGCCATTTCTAACCCCGTGCTTTAGTTGTATTCGGGAATTCAGTCATTACCGGATTAATTAATAACCCGGTAGCTACTTTTTGCAAACCATCTATAACTATCTGATCATCTGGCCCTAATCCTTCCTCTATAAGCCATAGATTGCCAATTTTTGTTGATGCAACCACTTGTCGTTCAGTAACTACATTGTCACCATCCACCACAAATACCGAATATTGTCCTTGAATCTCTTTAACACATCTTTGCGGCACCAGTATGGCATCTTTAACAACTTCGAATTCCACCCGGATCTTGGCATACATGCCTGGCCTTAAAATCCCTCTGGGGTTGGGGAATGTTGATTGAACCAATAAAGAACCAGTGGAGGCGTCTATTCCCCGATCTACAAAATCTACTTTGCCAATTTCACCATACATAGTACCGTCGGTTAAAATCAATTCGAGTTTTAAATTCTTTCTTTCTCGTTCCCGTTCTACTAATCCGTCATTTTCTGCTGCCCAATCTCTGGCAAGCTGTAAATATTCTGATTCAGTTAGGAAAAATTCTACCCGAATCGTATCCACAATTGACACTACGTTAAGAATGACGGGGTTTGGTTCTCTACCTACAAACTCGCCTCCGCGGGCCTCAGTCTTACCGATTAACCCGCTAATTGGGGATCGAATAGAACAGTACCCCAGATTGATTTCTGCTATTTCCTGGTTGGCCTTAGAAGCTAACCAGGAAGCCTCTGCAGCATCCCGAGAGGATTGGACCTGATCCAGGTCACTCTGACTTACTGCATTGATCTTCGCCAACGGCTTATAACGTACTAACTCGTTTTCAGCATTTGTCAAATAAGTAAGTGCCTCCGCCACCTTATTCTGCATTGAGGCTACTTCTGCCTCAAATGGCTGTGACTCTATGGTATACAACAGTTGACCCTTTTTAACTGGTAGACCCTCGTCAAAATGGATCCCATATAAATATCCCTCCACTCGAGCCCGAATGGGAATATCCTGTAATCCATACATCTGTCCAACGAAATCCCGATGTAGTGGTACGTCTTTTAGGATCACAGGCGTCACCTTGATCTCTGGAGGAGGGGCTGCTTTTTGCTCAGTTACTTCTGCGCATGAAAATATTGCCAATTGAAATCCAATTGTCACAATTAACAAAGCGCGGTTATTAATGGTGCTCATTAGTCAGTTTGATTATATTATTGGCATTAAAACCTTTGATGGTTTCGGATAATAATATTTTTATTTTTGTGTGGTCGATAATATACAGAAATAATAAATGAGTTATATTATTTAATTTATGGCAATGGGCCCTTAGATTGTAAATAAGCAAACAAATCCACTACTTCTTTATCTGTAAGTGTTTGAAGTAATCCCTCCGGCATCATCGATTTCGGAGCCACTTCTCTCGATTGAATATTTGAGGTATTAATTATTACCTGATCCTGACCCACAACCCGAAGCGTAACCTGTCGATCGGTTTCACCGGATATATTTCCTGCATAGGTACGGCCATCAGTAGTAGTAATGATTACCATTTTATAATCGTCCTGTATATCGCCATTTGGATCCAGAATATTGCTTAAAATATAATCCAGGTTATCCCGATTTGAGCCGGTAAGGTCCGGGCCTAAACTGCCACCTTCACCGTACATCTGGTGGCAAGCCCCGCAGGATTTAATAAAGACTGCTTTCCCGAGGGCTAGATCGGCTGATTGCATTGCCGAGGCATTAGCCAGTGCTTTATATCTGACATATTCCTTCTCCCGATCGATTGACAGTTCATCGATTGGTCCCCAGGTCTCGACAAATCCATTTCCTACCACCCGACGCAATTGACGGGCTACATATGCCGGAATATCCGATTTTTGGATTGATCCTTGCTGTAGGCTTTTGGTAATTTGGTTTCCATAAATAGACCTTGAAGCCATGGTTTGCACAACTTCGAGCTTTTCGTCTGTATTAAATTCAGGGTATTTTTCAAGCAAAGCCGCTCCTAATGCTTTATTATCATATGCAGCTACCGCTCTGATGGCTTCTATGCTCAAGCCTGGCACCGACCAAAGTTCAGGAAGTTCCTTTTGTAATTCAGGGCGTTGCTTATTTGCCAAACCCTTTAACGCAGTTCTTCGCATTTCCAAATCCGCATCCTCATCCATCAAATTGATGAGGAATTGTTTTGCCGCTTCACTATCACCAAATTCCTGAGCAATAGCCAATGCAAGGTCTGCAGTTGTTTTATTCAATGACAGCTCTTTATAAACCGCCTTCCAATTGGGTGGTTGTTTAAGATCTGTCCGACCTTCCAGTCCTTCTAAGAGCCCTGCCAACAAATCCACTTGATTTAGGGACTTATTACCTGCCATTTCCACTAAAATTTCCAGTGCATTTGCGTCTACCACTCTTCTTGCTATAAACCTGGTTACCAAGGGTATATTGCTTTCCATTGCTAACTTAAGTGCTCGCTTAGGATTGCCCGCCACCATTGGTTCAAGTCCAAACCAGATCATTTTGGGGATGTTATGATCATCTGCATCTTCACAATGGCTGATCAAACCTTTAACAATATCCCAACGGTTGGTATCAGCCACTCTTTGCAAAGCAGCTGCGAGATACAATCGAACTACCGGAGATGAATCATCAGTTGCCATCTGAATGAATTTGTTAATGGCAGCAATCGACGGGTTTAGGTCCTCACAAAGAAATTGTACAGACCAGGCCCGAACATATGGATCATCATGGCTTAGCAAAGATAAAAGCCGCTGCTCTTTTATTGCTCCGGTTACATGTAATGCCCAAAGAGCCCGCAGACGAAAGTCGGCATTTCCGCTGGTCTTAAAGATTTCTATCAGGATCCTGGTAGATTCAGCACTAACCTCCCCTTTTGCGGCCCGTGCCTGAAGAATCAACCGTGCTCTTCTCGCATGCCAGTTACTTTCGTTTAGTTGCAATTTAGCCAACGCTTCATCCGTCAATTCAGCTAAATCAGCATATCGCCCTTCCCAGTTCTTTGCTAATGAATTTTGAGGGCTGACCCGGAAAATACGTCCGGTTTCTTTATGCATCACACTGTTACCACAAATGTCAGCATCATGCCAATCCAAAACGAATAAATCTCCTGCTGGTCCAATCTCCATACTAAAACCAATCCATTGAGCATTATTGGCCATTATAAAATCATCTCCATGTTTGGCCACAAAACCTGAGCCCTGTGGTTCCAAAACATCTGAAAGAATGGCATGTTCGTGAATATTGGCCATAAATAGTCTGCCCTTTTGATCTTGGGGAAAAGCATCCGACTGATAAATTCTGGCACCCCCATGCGCTGAACGATGACTATGGTCTACAATGGTCCTAATGTCTTTATATACATAGGGGTTGAAATGCTGACCTCCCTGTCTATGATAGATACCCCCGGGAATAACATGAAACATGTGGGGAATAACACAGGCAGTAATAAACATTTGCCCTTTTGCATCATAGTCAATGCCCCAAGGATTACTGAAGCCATGAGCAACAACCTCGAACCGCTTTTTCTGTGGATGAAAACGCCAAACACCTCCATTGATATCAACTCCTTCCCCATCTAATACATTAGGAAAAGGTTCCTTATGAACATAAAGCTTGCCTTTTCCCTTGGGAGGATGAATCTTAGATGGCGTTGCAAATCCCTCCAGTCCATAGAGCCACCCATCTGGCCCCCACAGGAGACTATTTAGCGTCTCATGCCTATCTCGAATACCCCAACCAGTCAATAAAACTTCAATATTCTCCATATCGGCCTGGTCATCATGGTTCAGGTCAGGTACAAACAGCAAATTAGGAGGAGCTCCTAGATACAATCCATCAAAACCTACCGCTATTGCTGCCGGGAAAGGAATCCCTTCCAGAAACACTTTTTTGCTATCTGCTATCCCGTCCTTATCGATATCTTCCAATATCAGAATTCGGCTGTGCCCGTCATTTGAAAATCCTGTACCGCGATTTTCATAGTCCCTGTTTTCAGCAACCCACAATCTGCCCTTATCATCCCAACAAAATGCCATGGGTTGAGTAATCATGGGTTCAGAGGCCCATACATTTACATTATAGCCCTCTTTTACGGTCATGGCTTCAACCGCCTCCTGAGGTGACAAAAATTTAGCCAATTTACCTTCCTCTTGCGCTATTTTCCATAATGAAACCACGGAGTACATAGAGGAACTGCCGATGTACTCATCCCAGAGTTTTCTCATCCCTATATCATCCAATTCGCCAGTATAGGCAACAATCTGATGCTTGATGATCTCGGTAAAACCTTTCTTAATTTGCCAATCACCGGCCATAGCTCGTGCGGGACCTATCCCGAGTTGATTATCCACTCTCCAAGGCGTGGGAAATCCAGCATTCTGTGGGTGATCAAAAATGGCGATATGTCCCCAATCATCTCGGCCTTTAAGCTCCATGCCAACATCTACCCACATGGCTTGCTGTCCCTCTGCCATTTGATTGCGTTGTCGGGCGGCATTGACCACTTCACCGACGATATCTTCCCTCCAAGGCATGAGAAGAAACATGCCACCATAGGAGTGTTCATTGATGGTAATATCCGTAAACGCTTTCCCATTCCATTCTATTGAAATAAGAAACTTGTGGTCTTGCTCAGTAAGTGACCAATTTTGAGTTTCCTCCATAATCGGTGCACCCTCCCCATCAAGCATATGATATACTGTTTGCCACTTAACTTCTTCCCCTTCTGAAATTATAGTGGTTGCTGATACTCGCTTCCAATGACTGGCACCATTGAAATGAAAAAAGTCTCGCCCAAGCTGTTCTTTAATTTGTGGTGGTTTATTCCTGTTATAAAACCATTTGTTAACCGTATCAACCGGAGCACCGGTTCCATTAACTCTGGTAAATCCCCAGTATAGTCCTGTTTGATGTTTGTGGTGCCCCGGACTATATTCAGTCAGCGACCCTTTTCCGTCTGGGGTCATAATGGGATGCAGGTATGGACGCATTCCATTAGCTGCATTTTGGACCAATATCGGTTCATCTCCTCCGATTCTAAAGATGGATAGTGTGCCAGCCGAGTCGTCTTGAATGATTTGAAAGCCAGCAGAGGACTCTCTGGTTGAAGTTGATTTCTGGCAACTCATGACCAACGCCGAAATAACAAATACTGCCAGAATTATTAGGGACGAGGGATGAGGGACCATGGACGAAGGATGAGGGACGAGGGATGAAGGCCTTTCATTCCTAAGATGGAGGTTATCTCCTTTTTGACATAGTGCGCAATTCCGCCCGCTGTCTGTACTCATAATTTATAACTCATCATTTAAAGTTTCTTATTGTACTAAAGTCTCACCTCACAATTCTTAGCTACTGATTTATAAATTGCCTCAACCACAGTAATATCACGAAGACCTTCCTCTCCAGGCACAATCAACGAAGTCCCATTCATGATTGCCTCCGCATCTTCATCCATTTGTTTTGCCTGCTGATTGGGTAAAGAAAAGTTGATAATTTTTCCATCAGACATGCTGCCCTTGTTGCCGGAGTAGCTGGAATGTGGTTCCATTTTCAACCAGCCTTTCTCGTAATTGACCTGTAAGTAATTCATTCCAATACCGAAACTAGTGTGACAAGCAGCTCTTGCACCGCTGGGGAATTCCAGTTGAAACATCATGGTTTCTTCGACTTCATGATATACCTCAGGCCTGGTAGTAGAGGCTTGGGCAGTAACAGCAATAGGCTCCTCTCCACTTGCCAATCTGGCACCCTGCAATGCATAAACACCCATGTCACCCATTACCCCACCCCCCATGGCTTTTTTCTGTTTCCAATGGTCGGTTCTGCCATCGAAATAACCAGCAGCGGAAGTGATCATTTTTACTTTGCCAAACGGCAAATCCTTGGCCACTTTCATATATGCCTGAATATTAGGGTCGTGTTGACACCTATAGCCAATGGCCAATTTAACTTTATTGTCCTTACAGGCTTTAATCATTGACTCACATTCTTTCACTGAGGGAGCCATAGGCTTTTCGCACCACATGTGTTTACCCGCTTGGGCTCCCCTAATGGTGTATTCCGCATGCATAGAAGGAGGCAGTACTACATAAATAACGTCGATGTCCGGGTTATCTGCTATCTGGTCAAAATTATGGTAATTATATATGTTCTTATCCAGAATCCCATAGTCCTGCTGCCATTTAGGTATTTTCTGCGGACTACCGGTTACAATTCCCCTCAGCTCGCATTTTTGGGTTAGCTTAAGTGCCGGCGCCAAAATGCTGGTACTGTAATATCCTAACCCTACCAGGGCCACTCCTAGTTTTTCTTTTGACGGCTTGATGCCTCCAACAAGTATGTGGGGTGAAAATACTGCCGAAGAGGCAATTGCTCCTGCTTGCAATATAAAGGTTCTTCTTTTGGTCTTCATGGGGAAGTTTATCTAATGGAATTATTTTACAATATATCATAGAATCCACCAATTTCATAACTGTGGTGAAATTGATAGCCCCAATTTAGAACTTTACAATTTCCGGCTTATTGGTACGGAAATTATCAAAGATAGAGGGATCACTAAAGGAGAAATTTACGTCAAATTTAGCTGGTTGGATTAAATAACCGAAACGCAATTGAATGGTCCTGAATAAAAGGCTTTCGTTACGCAATCGGAACCCAATTCCTATGGCAGATTGAAAATTTACACTTTTCATCAAAGGACCGCCAAAACTAATCCAGCCAAAATCATAGAAGGCATAAGTTGCCATACGGAACCCGTATAGTTTCAGGGGGTGAAACAAAACTGATTCAATATTTACCGAAAACTTTCGATCTCCCTGTACCTCTCTGGAGATACCCCTAATTCCTTCTCTAAAACCAAACTGATCTTCAATCAGCGGCTTTATTGCTGTAGAATAATTTAGAGTAACAAACTGTCTAAACTGGTTCCGGTGAAACCTTAACAATGGTGAAAAATAAAGTCCATCCACCGCGACAACGCCCTCCTGAAACTTACGATTCTCTACAAATCCACCAATTTCAATATTTGTGGTAAAGTAACCCACACCATCCCAGAAATCGCCAACTGCGGCGCCCAAACCCCAGTAGGGCCTATCACCAAATTCGCCAAATTCGTAGCCGCCAATCAGTTGGAAACGGTACCCAATGGGAATGTCCTCTGTAACCCCATAGGCCTGTATCATGGTACTTTTTAAGAATTTCCTTTTGGTCAATACCAGCTCGTTAAGCCACAAAACTGCATCATGAAAGAAGTGATTTGAATCCGCATCAACAAAAGGCCGCAATGTAAACTCCTCACGAAACACCCTGGTGGCAATTGACAGATTAACTCTACTATCACTACCCTTTAGCAGAAAAGCCCGTCCCAACCACACATCCTGAAAATTTCTCTCATAAGGTATCCTGAGAGAATCGTCTTCGTTCGGCAGGGATTCCAATTCATCATCCTCGAATCGTATTTGCTCCAAATCTCCAAACTCTAAACCACCCGCCCATTTGGTTTCAGGGGTCAAGAAATCCCTTCTAAAGATTACCTCGTATCCTTTCTTATCCCAAAGATCACTATAGGTAATTTCACTGGAAATAAAGGTCCCCCTCAAATTGAAGTCCTTAAAATTAAGCTCATAGCCTGAACTTGTATTCTCCTCTTCAAAGTATTGATATGCTACCGAAAATTTATTCCCTGAGCCAAAAAAACTACGGCTTCCTACTTCTACAGTGAAATCATCAAATCCTCCGAAATCACCGTCTATGAACAGGGATAAGCGCTCTTGAGTTACTACATATACATCTACTATCAATTCATCATCCAAGCGGGGGAGAAGCAAGATACGTGAATCCCGGATAAATGGCAGCTCCCTGATTATTCTTTCATTGTCAGCCAATATGTAAGGAGATACCATGTCACCACGTTTGAAAAGCAGGTTATTGCGAATTACATTTTTTTTCGTATTCGCATGGAGAGCGTCAATGACTTTTGCAGCAGAGGACTTAACTACTTCAACGGTATCAATTACATTACCAGTTAAAAACTCTGCGCTGCTGATACGTATGTCCCCAATTCGATAACCTTCATAAGGTTCAAAGGGGGCTTCACTACGCAACATATTAATGGAATCCGATAATTCTGTAGCCGAAGTTCTAAATAACCACTGATGTAGTTTTCTGGTAACCAGATTCCGGTTGGACCGGGACGCCAATGAATCATAGAAATTGTCCGACTGAGCATATGGGTTTTCCCTGACTCTTACTTTGGCATTTGCTGGTAAAATAAAGGTAGTATCCCTAAGCGGAATCAATAAAGTATCTGAAAATATAACCAATTTGCCTGCCTCCACATATAATGTATCATTGCCAATTTCCTTTTTTTTACTTTTCTTTTTACCATCAGATATTTGTTTCTGAGCCATTATTGAATGGGCAGATAACAATATCATAACAATACCCACTAGTGTCAATGTGATACGGCTCACCTTCATCTAATTGTAAAAATAAGAGATTATAAATATATGAATTAGGAATGATGAATTAGGAATGATGAATTAGGAATGATGAATTAGGAATGATGAATTAGGAATGATGAATTAGGAATGATGAATGATGGGTTCGTAGCAAGATGCGACGAACAGCTTCAGGGGCTACGAACAGCTGCAGAACAAGTACTTCCCAATGCCCCGCGGAATGTATCTGGGGTCGGGCCGGAGTCTTCTTTTGTTGAGTTATAGTTGGCGTATTGATCTTAGTTGACTTTTGAGCTCCTGAAGTTTTTGGTCTGCCTGATCAATCCTAACCATAAATTCTTCCTTAACCTTATTAGCAGTTTTGGAATTTACAAAGAACTCAAGGTTATTTTTCCAAGTTGATATGTCATTTTCCAAAGCATTGATATCACGTCTAAGTGATTGCTCCTTATGCTCCTTTCTTCGATCAGAATGAGGCCCTTTTTTGAGTTTTTCAAACTGAATATCGTACTTTATCTGTCTGGCCTCATCTACAATGTCCTCCGGTACTGCAGCTAAGAACTTGTTTGCTGCTGCCGAGAATTTCTCTCTGATATTTTTCACTTCAGAAGAAGGGACATAACCAATATTGGCAAACTCCTGTTTTAGCTCAAGAAACTTATCCAGATCATAGTTATTATCGGCTGTCATAGCCTCAATTGCACTACAGATCTTTAGTTTTTTCTGTAAATTCCCTACATACTCCTTTTCCATCTCATGGTTCTGAGATCTTCTATTGTTGAAAAATGTATCGCAGGCACTTTTAAATTGACTATAAATTAAATTTCTATACTTTTCGGGAACCGGGCCAATCTCTTGCCACTCCTTCTGTAACTTTTTTAGTTTTTCAGCCGTTTCATTCCAGTTGGTGCCTTCTTTCAGACTTTCGGCGGTAGTCACCAATTCCTTTTTCTTCTCGAGATTGAGCACTCGCTCCCCTTCCAGTTTCTTGTAAAACAAACCTTTGTTGTGAAAGAATCCCTTAAATGCTCCCCAAAATCTCTTGTTGACTTCTTTGGCATTTTCTCTGGGCAATCCACCAATGGCCTCCCATTTCTTTTGTAATTCTAAAACAGCTTTGGTTTTTTTATTCCAGTCGGTGATTTTATCGGAAGAGAATGCAAGATATTGTTGCACATCTTCTGCATATTCAACTTTTTTCTGCAGGTTTTCTTTAAGATCCTCTTTTAGATGTTTGATGAACTCTTTCCGCCTGGCATATACCTGGTCGGATGCGTGTTTAAAGCGATCCCATAGTGCCTGTTGGTCTACCTTTGGTACCGGTCCCAAATGTTTAAATTCATCGTGAAGCTCATTAATTTCAGAAATGGCTTCACGCAGATTTTCAACTCCGACCAACCTTTCTGCCTTTTCACATAGTTCCAACTTGATCGTTAAATTTTTCTTACGATCTAATTCTTTAAGTTCAAAATAGATACTGCGTTGATCGTAATACAGGTCCATTAAGGCATGAAAATTTGCCCAAAGCGTTTTTACATGTTGTCCTGGCACCGGACCGATGCTCCTCCACTCCACCTGTATTTTTTTGACTGATTTAATACTGGATGTGGTTTCTTCTTCATCTACTAATGCCCGCAGCTCCTCTAACAATTGGATTTTTTGGGAATAATTTTTTTCCTTATTGCGCGTTAAATTCTTAATGAATTGGAATTTCTTGTCCCTAATTAGTTTGTAAGCGCCATCAAATAGGTTGTCAAGCTTATCAAATTTATAGGAGAAATGATCCGGATCATTTCCATCTGCAGCAAAGCGTTGTCTGGCCTCTTCCCGCTCGGTCTGATGAATTACATTGTAATAATCCTTAAGTTTTCTGGAAATCTTATCCGCCAGAATAAGATCTTCTTCTTTGATTAACAGGTCTATCAAATTCACTAATCCCTGTTTATCCAAGGTACCGTAATCCACTCCTTCCCAAGGTTTCAGAGGTTTTTCTATAATTTTCTTTTTCTCAGATGCTTCAGTTTCAACCACCACCGGCGTTGCTTCTTTACCTTCATCAATTTCCTGATCATGCTCAACAGACTGTTTCGTGTCTGCTGCTTGCCCCGGCGTGGTGTCAGAGTCTATTTGTTCAGGATGTTCCGTGCGCTCGGTCTGCGTTTCATTGGATACCGCTTCCCCCTGTTGGCTTGCTGCCTCCTGATCGTCGGCCTCAGGAATTTGTTCCTCAGCTTCATCTTGAGCTTGACCCTGAGAAACCTGCTCATAAGGAGCTTCTTCACTAACTGCTACCTCTTCTGTCGGATCTTCCGTTGGATCTTCTGTCGGATCTTCCGCCTTCCTGGTGTCGGTATCTACTTGTGCTATTTGTTCAGACTGTTCCGTGTGCTCGGTCTGCGTTTCATTGGTGCCTCCTGACCGGCGGCCTCAGAAACTTGTTCCTCAGCTTCATCTTGAGCTTGACCCTGAGAAACCTGCTCAGAAGGAGCTTCTTCACTAACTGCTACCTCTTCTGTCGGATCTTCCGCCTTCCTGGTGTCGGTATCTACTTGTGCTATTTGTTCAGACTGTTCCGTGTGCTCGGTCTGCGTTTCATTGGCTTCTCCCTGTTGGCTTGCTGCCTCCTGACCGGCGGCCTCAGAAACTTGTTCCTCAGCTTCATCTTCTATTCGGGAATGGGTGATCTCCTGTGGCTGAACTGGGCCAGATTTTCCTGCCTCTTGCGAATCCTCTACCTTTTTTGAAGTGTCATGGTTCGGTTCCTCATTTGATGCAATCTCCTGTTGAATTGACTGATCAGCTGGTTGTGCGAAATCACTAGTTGCCTCTTCCGAAACCTGACTTTCTTCCACCGGTTTCGTCGAACCCTCATTTTTTTTAGTGACCAAGCCCCTGCCATTTACACCGCTTCCGACGTGCTTGGCCTGTTCTCCGGCACTTCCATCACTGTTATAATTAGGGTCTACGTCTCTCGATATTTCGCTTTCTTTAGACATATAAAATCCTGGAGCCATTGCTCCTCCTTATTCAAAGTTAACTAAAGGTTTTAATTTAACCGGGGATCAGTCGGATAATTTGCAAACATCCTATACCTCCCTCCCATGCCTTTTAAAGCCTCTCGCCATAATAATTCAGGGTCTAAATCAAACACCTGAGCAGCAGTGGCATTGGGTGAAACAATCCAGGAGTTCTCACTTAACTCCTCTTCTAATTGTCCTGGCGCCCATCCTGAGTATCCTAAGAAATAGATTACATCACTTGGGTCTACCCGCCTGTCCTGCATCAATATCTTCATTTGTTCAAAATTTCCACCCCAATATATTCCTTCGCCAATTTTTGTTCCGTCGTCAATATCTAATACACTTCGGTGTAAAAAATGCATACTTTCCTGTTGCACCGGACCACCAACCAATAATTTTTTTTGGAAATAATCAAATTCCTCAAAAACATCTCCCAAATTAACCATTGAGGGCTTATTCAATATAAAACCAATGGACCCGTCTTGATTGTTTTCACAAATTAAAACCACCGTTCTTTCAAAATTAGGATCTGGCAAAAAGGGTTCTGATATCAGTAAGTCTCCTCGATGAGGAGTCACGCTCACACCACTGTGAAAATAATTGTCCATGTCTTCTAAGTTCTTTAATGCAAAGCAGGTCTAACTGGCAACGACTGAAGTACACTGGCCTCTGCCATATTTAATTCCTCCAGTCTATTATAAACAATTTTTTTATCAAAATAATTTAATGCCATGGCAACAAATATATTTCCATGTTTGGCTTCGGATACCCACAGTTGTTTATAAAAACTTTTTAATTCCTGATTTTCAAGGTTTTCATACACTAACTTAAACCTTTCTGCTCCACGGCACTCTACCACAGAAGCCAATAATAACCGATCTAAAAACCGCTCTTCCCTACCCGATCTGCAATGATCAACCAACTGTTGAACGTATTCGTCTTTTCCCATTTGGGCAGGCAACAAAACTCCCCTTAACATCATTATTTGGTATACCGACTGAAAATGTTCCAGCTCTTCAATCGCCGTCTCAATCAATTCCGGTATGATCTCTACCCTATCCGGGAACTTAGCCACAAAACTCATTGCCATGGCTGAAGCCTTCCGTTCACAATTTGCATGATCCTGCAAGAATGCATCAAAGTCATCCATAACCGCAGCAATCCACTGTGGACTACTGGTGCATTCCAAGGCTATACTAACCTTCATAATTCAGGATTAACTTCATACACTTTTTTGCAGGTTACTTAAGGCAATCATCACCCCTAATATTAACAAAAAAGATTATATTTAGAAACTAAAACATACACCTATCTAATAGACGAAGTATAATAGTTTTTGGTTGGGTTTTTATAGTATAATCAGATCAAAGTAACCGGTCAGACAAATGGTAAACAGGGATCTTGTCAATTACCGTGAAGAATACGGAATTAAAGAGCTCAAGAAAGAAAATATGTTAGAAAACCCTGTCGAGCAATTCAGACTGTGGTTTCAGAAAGCTGAACTGGCAGGAGTTAAAGAACCAAACACCATGACTCTGGCAACGGTGAATCAGCAGGGGCAACCTACTATCCGAGTGGTGTTAATGAAAGAAATTTCCAGTCAGGGTATTGTATTCTATACCAACTATAAGAGTCGCAAAGGTCGTGAAATAGATAGTTGTCACCAGGTAGCTTTGAATTTTTTCTGGCAAGATTTAGAACGACAAGTTCGGTTTGATGGGGTGGTTTCTAAAGTTTCAAGTGAAGAATCCGATCATTATTTCGATACCAGACCCCGGGGAAGCCAATTAGGAGCCTGGATATCTGAACAAAGTAAGGTCATTCCCTCCCGTAAATTCCTTGAAGAACAGTTGAGTGATAGTAAATTACGATTCAAGGACCAGAAGATACCCCGACCACCACATTGGGGAGGGTATCACTTTATACCCACAGAAGTTGAGTTTTGGCAAGGTGGAGCTAATCGATTACACGATCGAGTCCAGTATTTAATCAATAAAGAGCACCACTGGAGCCTTAAACGCCTGGCTCCTTGACATGAATCGCTCCATATATCTGGAACGATACAGCTACGGACCTCCACTAATCGCTAAACCTCCAGATCTCGGTTTGGAAATGATCGTGGTTATTCCTTGTTACTTTGAACCTGACCTCATTGCAACCTTGCAATCTTTGGCCAACTGTACTCCTACACTGGGTAAAGTGGAAGTCATTGTAATTGTTAATGAAAGTGTTGATGACACGAATCAGGTTGAAGAATTAAATGGAAAAACTTTAAAATGTGCCAACCAGTGGATTTCGTCACAATGCACTGACTTATCCTTCCACATAATTCATCAAGCACTTCCCAAAAAAAATGCGGGCGTTGGATTAGCCCGGAAAATTGGTATGGATGAAGCTGTAAGGCGTTTCAGGTATCTGAACAAAGACGGGATTATGGTGTGCCTGGATGCTGATTGCACCTGTAGTACTAATTATCTGCAGGCACTGGAGAACCATTTTGATGCCAATAGAAATACCCCTGGTTGTTCGATATATTTCGAGCATCCGCTTAATGGATCTCTTTCTCCTGGTATTTACCAAGCCATAACGGCCTATGAATTGCATCTGAGATATTATACACATGGTCTTCGTTATAGCGAACTACCGTTCGCCTTTCAAACGGTGGGCTCCAGTATGGCGGTGAGGTCCTCAGCTTATGAAAAGCAGGGAGGCATGAACAAGCGAAAGGCCGGAGAAGATTTCTATTTTCTGCAGAAGATCATAAAGTTAGGAGGGTTCACTGAATTAAATACCACTACAGTTTTCCCATCTTCCAGATTGTCGACACGGGTGCCCTTTGGTACCGGAAAAGCAATGATCGATTCTATGAATAAAGATGGAGGTGCACGTCATACTTACAACCCAAAAATATTTTCAGATTTGAAATACATTGCCTCTAATGTAGAGGTGTTGTATCGAGCAAATTTGATAAGTATAACTACTATATGGGAAGGCTTTTCTTCTGGTTTTCAGGAATATATACCAAGAGAAATATTCAAAAATAAAATTCAAGATTTTAATCAAAAAACCAGATCCATAGCTTCATTCAAAAAACATTTCTTTCAATGGTGTGACGCATTTTTTGCTTTTAAGTTTGCTAATTATGCGAGCAGCAACTACTACGCTAAGGTACCTGTTGCCAAAGCAGCAAGTTGGATGCTGAAAGCAATGTATGGCATAGAACTTAAATCAAACAATCTGAGCCAATTATTGGAAGAGTACAGAAAATTGGATGGTAATAAATAATTTACACTATCCGTAGTCTGGAGACTCCGGATAGTGTTGGAGACTACGGATAGTGTTGGGTACTGATTTGATCTATAGCAAATCAAACAAATCTTTTACACCCAAATTGCGGTCTGTAAGGAAGCCCTCACCGTAATCAACACCAATAGAGTGTCCTAATTCGATGCCTCTGGCTTCAACCATTTTTATAAATCTTGGATTGCTAATATACGTCTCCGGATCATCTCCACCACCAAAAAACTGAGATTGGTAGGCTTTGATGGACTTCATTTTCGTTTCCCAACAATATGAAACGTCAACCACAAAATCTGGTTTTACTAGAATGGATTGGATATAGTGGTAAAGTACATTGGGACGCCAGGCCATTTGGGGCTTCCCATCAAATTCCGTATTAATCCGTGATAAACCAGATAGAAAACAAGCTTCCACAATCAAATCGGATGCTCGTGGGTGATCAGGATGTCGATCTCTGGGAGCGGCTGCAAGTACGATCTCCGGTTGATGCTTTCGTATTTCATTTATAAGTGCCAGTTGGTGGGCCTCATCATTAATAAAAAAACTATCCCTAAAGCCCATATTGCTCCGATAGGTTAAACCTAAAATTTCTGCTGAATTTGCCGCTTCCTGAGCCCTAATGGCTACAGTACCTCTGGTACCTAACTCTCCTCTGGTTAAATCCACCATACCCACCTTTTGTCCCATGGATATGGCTTGTACTATGGTACCTCCGCAACCCAATTCTGCATCGTCCGGATGCGCTGAAATTACCAGTATATCTAATTTCATATTAGTTAATTCGTAGTCTACGGCCTATACGCAAGGTGGTTTGTCTGTTCATTCGGTTCAAACTGCATAATCGGCTAACAGAAACACCATAACGCTGACTGATATGACCAAGTGTATCTCCATTTCTAATTCGGTGATACCTTATTTTACGTGCCTCCACCAGATATTCAAAACTGGCCGGAGTGACGGTATAAGTATCTTCCAACAGGCAATCAGCAGCAAAATCGTAAATGGAACTTGGGTCAATTGCATTTCCCTGATACCTTACCTCAAAATGCAAATGAGTACCGGTACTTCGTCCGGTACTGCCCCCCAATCCTACCAGCTCACCTGCTTTAACAGTTTCACCTACTCTTACTTTCGCCTTAGATAAATGACCATATAAAGTTTCGAAGCCATTTAAATGTCTTAACACCACATAACGTCCATACCCATAACGCTCATATTCTACGATTCTAACAATTCCGTCAAAGGCTGCAGCAATCGAGTCCCCATAGTATACTTTAAGGTCTGTTCCGTAATGCCAGCGATATCTTCGAAGGCCAAATGGTGAAGTTATACGGGTATTGGCCACTGGTAATGACCAATTGATAGTTGACAGGGTATCGTTGATATGTACATTTAAAGTATCCTTATACTTTGCACCATCCAGTTCGTATGGATTGATCTTTCCTGAAGTCCAATGTGAAAAATAGGAATGTTGGTTAACCCACACACAATCTATACTAAGTTTTTCATTAACCTGTAACATAGGGTCTATTACCAGGCTTTCGATCCATTCCTCGATAATATATTCCACAGAAGCGGTGTCCACAATATACCCTGAAGTCTCATTCGCTTGATTCATGGACACCTGCTGCAATGGTAAGGCAATCTGGGCAACAGCAGGCAACGTTAGTAAGGTCAGGGCTATAAAGAGGGTTGGAATGCGCATAACTTAGGTGACCTCGAAATCTTTTGCACTGAGGAATCGTTCGGCATCGAGAGCAGCCATACAACCGGTACCCGCTGCTGTGACTGCTTGCCTATAAATGTGATCCTGAGCATCACCGGAAGCAAATACACCTTCAACTCCCGTCAACGTCGATCCAGGAGTTGTTTTTATATATCCATTTTCATCCAGGTTCAGTGATTTCTTGAAGATATCTGTATTTGGTTTGTGCCCGATGGCTACGAAAAAACCACCTACCGCGATCTCTCTTTTCTCTCCGGTCTTATTATTGACCACCCGTACCGCTTCGACTTCATCTTCACCCAATATTTCATCAGTTTCGGTATTCCACAAAACCTCCAGGTTGGGGGTTTTCATTACTCTTTGCTGCATGATATTCGAAGCCCTCATTTCATCTCTGCGAACCAATAAATAAACCTTGGAACATAATTTTGCCAGGTAAGTAGCTTCTTCTGCTGCCGTATCACCTCCACCTACTACCACAACCTCTTGCCCTTTGAAGAAAAACCCATCGCAAACCGCACAGGCTGAAACGCCCTTCCCATTTAAGCGGGTTTCTGAAGGGAGCCCAAGCCATTGTGCTGAGGCACCAGTACTAATAATCACCGTTTTAGCAATGATTTGATGCTTTTCATCTATTGTGACTTGCAGTGGATAGCTTGAAAAATCCACAGATGTTGCTAACCCATATCGGTTATCTGTACCAAATCGTTCCGCCTGTTTTTGGAAATCTACCATCATATCCGGGCCCATTACTCCTTCCGGGTAACCAGGATAATTTTCTACATCATTGGTAATGGTCAATTGACCACCAGGCTGACCTCCCTGGTACATTACCGGTTTTAAGCCCGCTCGAGCTGCATATATGGCAGCAGTGTAACCGGCAGGGCCGGATCCCAGTATCAACACGTTTACTTCTTCAGGCATTTAACTTCATTTTAGGTTCTCCAATAAACCAGGATTATGCACTAGAAATCTATTCCGAGCCCTAACTGACTACGAAGTCTAATGCATAATTCTGGTTAAACGATTCAATTTAGTAATTATTTCATAAAAAAACCCCGACGTTAAAAGTCAGGGTTTCTTTAGTATTCTTGTATTATTTTATCATCCAAGATAGGGTTTTAAGGTTTTACTTCTGGAAGTATGGCGTAACCTGCGAATGGCCTTTTCTTTTATTTGCCTTACTCTTTCCCTAGTTAAAACGAACTTCTCCCCGATTTCCTCTAGGGTCATGCTGTGCTCGCCATTCAGGCCAAAATACAGCTTAATCACATCTGCTTCCCGATGGGTTAAAGTTGATAATGCCCTTTGAACCTCCCGACGGAGACTGTCATTCATCAACTCATTATCAGGAGTTTCCTCTCCATCATTTTCCAAAACATCCAGCAAACTATTTTCCTCACCTTGTACAAAGGGTGCATCCATAGAAACATGTCTACCGGATATTTTCATGGTGTCAACCACTTCTGAGGTAGTCACCTCTAAAACCTCTGCCAGCTCATCAGGAGATGGTTCACGTTCAAACTTTTGTTCAAGCGCAGAGAAGGTTTTGGAAATTTTATTTAAAGATCCCACCCGGTTTAGCGGTAGTCGCACAATACGGGATTGTTCAGCCAATGCCTGCAAGATGGACTGTCTTATCCACCATACTGCATATGATATGAATTTAAAGCCCCTGGTTTCATCAAATCTTTGAGCTGCCTTAATAAGGCCAAGATTACCTTCGTTAATCAGGTCACCCAAGGACAGTCCTTGATTTTGATATTGTTTGGCGACGGATACCACAAAGCGTAAATTAGCTTTTGTCAGCTTTTCCAGGGCCATTTGATCACCTTGCCGGATTTTTTGTGCAAGGGTAACTTCCTCATCAGGTGTAAGTAAGTCAACCTTTCCAATCTCTTGTAAATACTTATCAAGAGATTGACTTTCCCGGTTGGTAATCTGTTTACTGATCTTAAGTTGTCTCATTCAGATTACATTAGGTATGCTTTGTTATAGAATAAAGTTCCTTAAAATAGATGACATTTCAATGTTTAACGGCCATCAATATATTAATGCTAGCTTTCCGACACTGATTTTCTCTCAGGTCTTGGAAGTAGAACTTTGCGGGATAAGCGGAATTTCCCAGTTTTCCTATCTACATCGATCAGTTTTACTGTTACTTCCTCACCTACTTCCATTACACCATCCATATTTTCAAGTCGTTCCCATTTTATCTCAGAAATGTGCAATAGTCCATCTTTTCCGGGCATAAATTCAATGAAAGCACCAAATGGCATAATCGATTTTACAATCCCTGTATAGATCTCTCCTACATCCGGGACAGCTACTATTGTTTTTATACGACCTACTGCGTCGTCCATTGCATCTTTATTTACTGCAAAGACGTTAACCCGGCCACCATCTTCTACCTCTTCGATAATTACCGTAGCCCCTGTTTCTTTCTGTATCTCTTGTACCACTTTACCTCCTGGCCCAATTACTGCGCCAATCATGTCTCGTTCAATTTTGATAACAACACTTCTGGGTGCATGTGGCTTCA
>QIMC01000319.1 GCA_003232185.1 Flammeovirgaceae bacterium
CTGCTTGCTGATAATCCTGAGCTATCCGAGGAGATTGAAGGTAAAATCAGAGCAAAAGTGAGTGGCAAAGATCAGGATACCAAGAAAAAAGAAGCTGTAGCTACAGAATAATACTTACTGAGTCCTAATAGCTAGCACAGGATCCATACGAGCGGCAATTGATGCCGGTATGATACCACTTATGGTACCTACAGTAGCTGCAATTACTAGTCCTAAAATGATGTTGTTCATGCTCATGATAATCTGGAAACTACCCAGGGGTATGAAGGTAGTAAGATAAACCAGAAATAAGCCTGCCAACCCGCCTAATACACTTAGAAAAATCGATTCAAAAAGAAATTGCCAAAGCACAAAGTAATTCTTTGCACCTAATGATTTTTGAATCCCGATAATATTGGTTCGCTCTTTTACTGAGACAAACATAATATTCGCAATCCCAAACCCTCCTACCAACATGGCGAAAAGCCCTATTAAAAAGCCTATAAAGGACACCTGCTCGAAAAGCACACTTAACCGGTCAGCCACCATTTCCGATCTATTAAGGGCAAAGCTTGGGTCATCCCGGGGTCTCAACCCTCGTTTTCTTCTCATCAAACCAGTCAGCTCCCCTTCCAATCGCTTCAGTTTTTGATCATTATCACGTCCTTTAACCGCCAATTTCGACTCCACTCCCCATCTACTTCGGGTGGCGTACAGTTTCCTGAAACTTCGATACGGGATAAAACAGTTGTCATCATTACTGAGCATGCCCATGAAATTTTCCCCTTGCTCTTTTAGTACCCCTATTACCCTGAATTTCAGTCCCCTTATTTTTATGGCACCTCCCGGAGCAGGGTTATGTGGAAACAAAGCCTCAGCCAGATTAGAACCAATCAATACCACATCCCTGCCTGATTCAACTTCTTGCAATGTAAAATAACGCCCCTCGGAGATAGGCATATCAAAAACCTCGCTATGCCCAAAGGTGATGCCACTCAAACTTACTCCGCTGATGCTATTGCTTTCTTTTTTAATGATAAGGTTCGACTTACTGGCAAAAATGCTGATGCCAATACCTTCCGTCATATTGGCTTCAATAAACTTAAATTCATCGAAATTGGTTTGCGGCCGGTTTATGTATTTCCACCAAGGGTAGTTACTTTCGAAAGACCATGGCCACTTTTGCACATACATAACATTTGCTCCTAAAAATCCGAAGCTATCCTTCAGGCTTTTCTCTAAAGAGTCAACCAAGGTTAAAACACCTATTACGCTAAAAATTCCCACGGTTACTCCCAACAACGATAAAAACGTACGAAGTAAGTTCATTTTCAGTGCGGACCATGCAAACCTGAAGCTCTCGAATATGAGTCTTATGATTGTCATTTCAATGTTGGGCTATTCATGGTATAAGTCTATGCTGATGGAATCCGTGATAAATCCAGCAAATACTGGTTGGGGATAACAAAATATCCCCTTCAATAATGATCTACTTCTATGTAAATTAAAACATTATGAAATCAATTGTGATATTTATGCACACAATTCGTTAAATTTGCAAACTTTTAAAACCGCACATTAGTCCTATCAATATAATTCATGAAGTTATCTGCTTTTAAATTTGACCTCCCCGAAAAGTATATTGCCTTACATCCAGCTCAGAATCGGGATGAATCTCGCTTGATGGTGATCAACAAGAAAGAACAAACCATTGAACATAAGATTTTCAAGGATGTGGTAAATTACTTCGATGATGGTGATGTAATGGTAATGAATGACACCAAAGTATTCCCAGCCAGGCTTTACGGAAATAAAGAAAAAACCGGAGCTGAAATTGAAGTCTTTCTTCTAAGGGAGTTGAATAAGGAAGCACACCTATGGGATGTTCTTGTGGATCCTGCCAGAAAAATAAGAGTTGGAAATAAATTATACTTTGGCGAAGGAGATCTGGTAGCGGAGGTTATTGATAATACTACCTCAAGGGGACGAACCATTCGTTTCTTAGTTGACATTACCGACGAAGAGTTCTATAACACCATAGATAATTTAGGTGAAACTCCTCTTCCCAAGCACATTCAAAGAGAAGCTGAACCTGAAGACAGAGAAAGGTTTCAAACCATCTACGCCAAAAACGTAGGGGCGGTAGCAGCACCTTCTGCCGGACTCCACTTTACTCAGCAGGTGATGAAGCGATTGGAAATCAAAGGAGTTACCATGACTCCAATTACCTTGCATATTGGGTTGGGAACATTTAGACCGGTGGATGTTGAAGATCTTACCAAGCATAAAACTGATTCCGAAAACTATAATGTGGGTGAAGAGACCGTCACGCTGGTAAACAATGCGCTGGCCAACAAAACCAGGATTTGCGCAGTAGGGACTACTGCAATGCGTACTCTGGAGTCTTCTGTATCCGCAGGTGGATTGTTGAAGATGAATGAAGGATGGACTGACAAATTCATATTCCCTTCTTACGAGTTTAAGATTTGCAATGCCATGATCACCAATTTCCACTTGCCAGAGTCAACTTTATTAATGATGGCCTGTGCATTTGGCGGGTATGATTTGATTATGGAAGCCTATAAAGTTGCCATGAAAGAAAAATACAAATTTTTCAGTTATGGCGATGCTATGCTAATTATCTAAGTTATTTTCATCTATGACCTCCCCTACTAAATATGCTATTATAGTGGCTGGAGGTAAAGGGATTCGAATGGGTTCTAAAATCCCCAAACAGTTTTTGGAGATGAAAGGCCGACCTATTCTTATGCGCACTATTGAGTCCTTTTATCATTGCTCCAAAGCAATACAGCTAATCCTGGTGTTACCAGCTGCTCATTTAGAGATCTGGAGTGAATTATGCGTTAGGTATCAATTTGAGGTTCCATACAAAATACAGCCAGGCGGACCTACCCGTTTTCAATCTGTAAAGAATGGGCTTCAAGCCATAGTCGAAAATGGGTTAGTAGCCATACATGATGGTGTTAGGCCATTAGTCAATGCTCAGATGATAAATGCGTCATATACCACTGCTGAATTATACAACTCCGCTGTGGCAGCCATACCTCTTAAAAGCTCACTACGAGAAATTAACTTACAAGGTTCAAGGGCCTTAAAGCGATCCAGTTACCGCATCATTCAGACCCCACAAACATTTAAGGTCAATCTAATTAAGGAAGCCTATCAAATTGCAGAAAAAGATGTATACACCGATGATGCCAGTGTTTGGGAGGCCGCCGGTAATCAGGTTACTCTTTTTGAAGGCCTTGAGAGAAACTTAAAGATCACCACCATTCAGGATCTCGTAGTTGCAGAAATTCTTATGAAACTTGAATGAATGACCGATAAAGCCATTACCACCCGTACATAGCTGCTTTTCAAAGCTGGGATTATGGTTGAGCTTATCAATACTCGTCTTCGTTGAAGAAAAAATCTTCCTTGGTTGGGTAATCAGGCCAGATTTCTTCTATACTTTCATATGGCTGACCATCATCTTCCAATTCCTGTAAATTTTCCACTACCTCCAATGGAGTTCCTGTTCTGATGGAATAATCTATCAATTCATCCTTGGTTGCTGGCCAAGGGGCATCCTCAAGATATGAAGCCAATTCTAATGTCCAATACATGACTCTCGCAATTTTATTTTACTGATTCGCAACTGCCTAATTTTCGCTGCAAAAATATAATTTATACTATGAAAACAAATACAATTGTCCATTTTATTGAAAACAAATTTTCAAAGATGTGCTATTATCCTATTCAATTGATCTGAATCATAAAAAGTTCAACTATTATCTCTGTGTCACTTCTCATACATTTAGAAAATAAATATGGCAATCAACTCAATGATTTTATAACCATTATACGATAAAATATAACATACGTTTAGAATTTCTTGCCATTATACAAATCAATCATCTTGGAGCATGTTGTCTGCTCCATATGGAATCAACGAAATGAAGATAATCATCAGCATAGGTGCTGTTTAAGCCTTTTAATGAAGCCAAATCAGGTTGGCCGGCATCCACCCAACAGGTATACCAAAAATCACCTACAGCTCTTATTGCCGCACGCAGTCTACGTTCAACCTGATGATTCAATACCTGATGGTATGATTTAGAGAAATCTTCACTGTATACTTTTACCAGCCCACTTAAACGGACTTCATATGAGAACTTTTTGTCATCTGGGTAGGCAAGGGTTAAATCACGCTCAAAGTTCAATACGCTATCTACAGCAGCGTGTGACTCCATGATTATATCCCATACAGTTTCATGCCAGTGACTCTGATAAGTAGCTCGCCCTACCCATAAATTGAAGGAGCCAAAGAACAACTCCGGTATCCTGGTTTCCCAAAAACCATGAATCCCGCGCTGCCCGGTAAGCTGACCATTATAGTTTACCGTAGTATGTAATGGAACATGTGCATCGGCAATGTAATGCCCTGCGTCAGAGGAAATCCTTAATATCCTTTCAATATTGGTCTCTCTAAATGCTTTGGTTAGCTGATATTTTACTAAAATTAGATGCCAAGGCAGCATACCATGGGCTTCTATACTGTCTCGAGGAAAATTTTTAACTAGTTCATCCCAGTTCCTGGGCAGGTCTGTCCCATAGTAATCCAAATCAATATAGTGTCTTGCGCCTTCCTGAGGTACGGCATATCGGCGACGGTCCGGGTTAACTGCTTGCTCGGAAATAAAGTGCAGGTGATGTTTGTAAAAAATGATCATAGCAGGTGGTAGGGAGAAGATCGCCTGTCGATTGATTAGTTTATGGGGGTTAAATCCCCAGCTAGTACTATCAAACAAGGCAGGAATTAGTATTAAAAACATGATCACATGTGCCATTGAAAAACTATTTTTAATCAACAAATTATTGAGAATTTTCTATTGGCAATAATTTAGCTATCCACAATTTCAATTACATGCTTTGGTAATAATAATTTTAGTACTAAATTTGCAGTCCCAAACTTTTAAAAGATATGGCAAATCATAAGTCAGCATTAAAACGCATACGGTCAAGCGAAACTAAACGACTCAAGAATCGCTACCAGTCTAAGACTACGCGCACTTACATAAAACGGCTACGAAACACTACTGACAAAAAAGAGGCAGAAGAACTTTTAAAAACTGTTTCTTCTATGCTGGATAAATTAGCTAAAAGAAACGTAATTCATAAGAACAAAGCAGCTAACAACAAGTCGCACCTGACAAAGTTCGTTAACCAGCTTTAGACGATAATATCAACCAAACTACGACCTTACTCATTTATTTGGGTAAGGTTTTTTTTCGACACTCCTCCCTGGTAGATTGCTTGAAAAAACCACTTTGGAATTAACAAAAGTACCCATATCACAGTGGGCATCTAGTGACCAACCCAGAGAAAAACTGATCAGGATTGGTGCAGAGCACTTATCAGACACTGAATTAGTGGCAATTTTAATAGGGTCAGGATCTGGTCAGTATAATGCGGTTGAATTAGCCAGGCAAATTTTAATTTCTGTTAACCAAAATCTAGAGGAGCTGGGTGCTCTGGAATATCAAGATCTGATACAGATTCCCGGGATTGGCAATGCGAAAGCTATCGCATTGCTGAGTGCCATTGAACTTGGTAGACGTAGAAGTGGCTATTCTGCTCCCCATAGGTTTAAGATCAATGGATCCCAGCATATTTATAAATTGATGCAACCCAAGTTGTTGGATAAGAAAATGGAAGTGTTTTGGGTGGTATACCTAAACAGGGCCCATCTGGTAATAAAAACTCAACAAATCAGTCAAGGTGGCGTATCCGGCACCCTGGTAGACCCTAAATTAGTATTTAAACATGCCTTAAATCAACTAGCCAGTGCTATTGTTCTGGTGCACAATCACCCCTCTGGCCAACTTAATCCCAGCGAAGCCGATATCAGATTAACCAATAAATTGGTGGGTGCAGGTAAATTACTGGAAATTCCGGTGATAGATCATTTGATTTTCACCAATTCAGGTTACTTTAGTTTTGCTGATGAAGGATTAATATGAAAATGAGCTCTAAAACGATTCTAAAAATATTTGGTGGTTCGGTGGTTGCAATTATTCTTTGGTATTCAATGCTGCCGGGAGAACAATTGCCTTTTGAAGAAACGGTGATCATTCATAGAGAAGAAATACTCGACTTTATGAAACACAGTGAAGAATCTCCCCTACCTGATTCTCTAAAATCCAATTTTAATGGATTTGATTATTTCGCACCTGACCCTTCTTTCAAAGTATCTGCATCACTTGAACGAATTTCAGAGCAATTGGAATTAAACATGACTACCAATGATGGAAAAGCACAGGTATATACAAAATATGGATATGCTAGTTTTGAACTATTCGGACAACAGCATCGATTAACTTTACTTCAGGCTAGCTCGGCAGCAGAAGATGGCGCCTTATTCCTTCCCTTTGGAGACAATACCAACGGAGAAAGCACCTATGGTGGAGGCAGGTACCTCGATCTGGAATTCACCAAAAGAAATACCATTACCATCGATTTTAACCTGGCATATAATCCTTACTGTGCTTATAGTGCTAGTTATAGCTGCCCTCTCCCTCCAGCTGAAAATCAATTGACCGTGGCCATAAATGCAGGTGAGAAAAATTTCGACTAATTCAGGATATAAAAATGCCCGATAAACCACCTTACCTTCAAAATGCTCCAATGCCTCTGAATATTAAGCCAGCTTGCAATAACGATAATTGCACATCATGGGAAGGTGGAATTTTAATAGAAATGCTTATTTTTACCCGCTTGAATTATCCCTGATTATCATTTATGAAAATATCCGCTAACTGGTTAAAAAATTACATCGATATTGATGAGCCTATTCAGGAAATCGCTGACTTGTTGACTATGTCTGGTCTGGAAGTTGAAGGCGTATCAAAATATGAAGAAGTTACCGGAGGATTGTCAGGTTTAGTAATTGGGCTGGTAACTGAATGTCAAAAACATCCTGAAGCGGATCGATTGAGTCTTACTTCGGTTGATGTTGGGAAAGATGAAGAACTATCTATTGTTTGTGGGGCCCCAAATGTGAGCCTCGGCCAAAAAGTTGTGGTTGCTCCTATTGGAACCACCATATACCCCGCTCAGGCTGAACCGTTCAAAATAAAACGTGCTAAGATACGGGGAATTGTATCGGAAGGCATGATCTGTGCCGAAGATGAAATTGGTCTGGGAACCGATCACCGGGGCATCCTGGTTTTGGATACAGACCTGAAGCCGGGAACACCGGCCAATGATTATTTTAAGACTTCATCGGATCAGATAATTGAAATAGGACTTACTCCCAACCGATCGGATGCCATTTCACATATCGGGGTGGCTCGTGATTTAAAAGCACTTTTGAATCGACATTTAAAGTGGCCCCCGTTAGAAACCCTCAAACCGGACAGTCCTGACCCTGTTGTGGAAGTTCGTATTGAAAATGAGGAGGCTTGCCTTCGCTATTCTGGATTAAGTTTTAGAAACATTAAGGTATCTCCATCGCCCACTTGGATACAGAACAAATTAAAAGCCATCGGACTGATTCCCATTAATAACATAGTAGACATAACCAACTATGTAATGCACGAGATGGGTCAACCCATGCATGCATTTGATGCTGATTTCATTGCAGGAAATGAAATCGTGGTAAAGTCGTTGCCTGAAGGCACGTCTTTTATTACTCTGGATGAAAAAGAAAGAAAACTAAAAAACTCAGATCTCATGATCTGCGATGGAGAAGGAAATGGTATGTGTATTGCCGGAGTATTCGGAGGTATTAATTCAGGCGTAACCGACAAAACAACTCAAATATTTTTAGAAAGTGCCTGCTTTAGTGCTGGCTATGTGCGCAAAACAGCACAATTTCATGGTTTGAAAACCGATGCATCCTTTCGTTTTGAAAGAGGAACTGACCCAAACCTGACGGTAAAAGCCTTGAAAAGGGCCGCCTCCCTAATTAAAGAGCATGCCGGGGGTACTGTTCATGGGGACATAATAGACCTGTACCCCCAGACAGTAAATCCGATAGCAGTACAGCTAACTTATGCCAATATCGACCGACTGATCGGGCAGTCCATACCTAAAAATGATATTATACAGATCTTGGAAAACCTGGATTTTGAGATAAAAGGTAAAGACTCTTCCGGATTTACCGCCATGGTTCCAACTTACCGAACGGATGTTACCCGTGAAGTTGATGTCATTGAAGAAATTTTAAGAATTTACGGATACAACAAGATCGAACTCTCTGAACATTATGGCTCAGCATATATTGCAGATTTTCCTCCAATAGATCAGGACCGATCCAGATTTGGGCTATCTAAAATGTTAGTAGCCCAAGGGTTCTATGAAATTTATACCAACTCACTAACCAAACCTGATTATACTGCAAATACGCCCGAATTTAACCATGATCTAAATGTAAAAATCATTAATAAGTTGAGCGAGGACCTGGGTGTGCTAAGGCAAACATTACTTTTTACAGGACTGGAAGCATTGACATATAATATCAATCACCGCCAAACCAATTTACGGCTATTCGAATTTGGGAAAACCTATAAAGTGGCTTCCAGGGACCTGATAGGAATAAAACGATATCAAGAAAATAAATACCTGGCTTTGTTTATGACCGGAAACAACCAGGATGATAGCTGGATAGATCACACAAGGGGAGTAAAATTTCATGATCTTTCTTCAGTAATTCACAAAATTTTGGAAAAATTCAAATTAAGTGCTTATAATAGTAAAGTGATACAAGATAGTATTTTCGAATATGGATTGAATATCACAATTGCCAATAAGCCGCTTGCTCGTTTTGGAAAGTTGTCTCCAAAGGTATGTGCCCAAGCGGAGATTAAGCAATCAGTATTTTACGCTGAGATCGATTGGGAGCTGTTGTTAAAACAACCCAAGGATCACATCGAATTTAATGAGGTGTCCAGGTATCCTGAAGTACGCAGAGATTTATCATTGGTTCTGGACAAACAAGTTTCTTTTAGTGAAATTGAGAAACTGGCTCTTGCAACTGAACGTCATATATTAAGACGAATAAATGTGTTTGATGTATACGAGGGAGAAAAGATCGGTGAAGATAAAAAAGCATACGCGTTGAGCTTTATATTACAAGACAAAAATAAGACATTAACCGAAAAAATAATTGACAAGTGTATGTCTCGATTGATGCAAGCATTTCAGCAGAATCTAGACGCCTTTATCAGAACATAATATGGAACAAGATCAACTCATTAAAGAACTTACTCTTCTAGAAAGAAGGGTGAAAATGTTCATGAATGAACATCAAACAGTTCAGGAAAAAATCAAGATTTTGAACGTGGAAAACAGCAATTTAAAGACCACTTTAAAAAGAAAAGAGCAGCAGATTGACGACTTTCAAAATCAAAATAAAATTAGTACTATTGTAGATAACATTGCTACAGGAGGTGAAGATGCTGCTGAGCTCAAACAATACATCAACGAATATATAAAGGAAATAGATAAGTGCATTGCTCAACTGAGCGCATAAGATTATAATTACATGGAGGAACTTTCAGTCAGGATCAAAATAGCCGACCGGGAATACCCCATGAAGGTGAGTCTGGAAGATGAGGCCCAGGTCAGACAAGCTGGGAAATTGATTAATGATAAAATCAAAACCTATCGTGATCAATTTGGCATAGATGACAAACAAGATTTGTTGGCCATGGTTGCATTTGATTGTCTGATGGAACAAATGTTGTCTAGCGTCCCCGATAACAATATTGATGAAAGTGTAATTAATAAAGTAAATTATCTTAACCACATCCTTTCGGAAATTAAATAGACCTCCGATTATATACTTTTAGTTGACAGTTCGTCGCTCCTTACCTCTGCAATGGAAATTAGTTCAAGCTAGTTCTTAAAAGATATGGAGTCCTCTATTGTATTGCTTCTGGTTGCCGTTGCAGGCTTAATTATTGGTATTGTTATATCAAAGTTCCTATTTCAAAAGAACATAAAACGTCTGGAGGAAGAATCGAGCAGCAAAGCTCAAATGATTCTAAAGGAAGCTGAAATTAAGGCAGAGAGTGTAAAAAGAGAAAAGATACTCCAAGCCAAAGAGCAGTATCTGAAATTGAAAAGTGAATTCGAATCGGAGGCGAATCGAAAGAAAAATCAATTGATAAGCAATGAGCAGAAATTAAAACAACGGGAGCAGAACCAGTTAAAAGCTCAAGAGCAAATCACTCAAGAAAAAGCCGCATTCGAGAAACTCCAGGAAGATTTACACATTCAGCTTTCATTGACCGAGAAAAAGAAACATGATCTTGATCAGTTACGTGCCCAACAGGTAAGCCAGCTTGAGAAGGTAGCCCATTTATCCGCTGACGAGGCCTGTACTCAATTGATGGAAACATTAAAAGATGAAGCTCAATCCAAGGCTTCATCTTATATAAAAGACATTATTGATGAAGCCAAGCTATCCGCTACCAAGGAGGCTAAAAAGGTTGTGATAGAAACCATTCAGCGCACCGCTACTGAGCATGCAATTGAAAATTGTGTTTCGATTTTCAACATAGAAAGTGACGACATAAAAGGCAAAATTATTGGTCGAGAAGGTCGCAATATTCGTACACTGGAATCCGCCACCGGAGTAGAAATTATTGTCGATGACACACCGGAGGCCATTATCATCTCCGGGTTTGATCCAGTTCGCAGAGAAGTAGCCCGACTTTCACTTCATCGTCTGGTTACGGATGGCAGAATACACCCGGCAAGAATCGAGGAAGTAGTAGCCAAGACCACAAAAAATATAGAAGAAGAGATTGTTGAATTGGGAGAAAGGGCGGTAATTGAGTTGGACGTTCATGGGGTGCATTCTGAATTAATACGACTAGTGGGAAGAATGCGATTCAGATCCAGTTACGGACAGAACCTCTTACAACATTCCAAGGAGGTCGCAAGGTTAGCAGCGACTATGGCTTCCGAGCTTGGGTTGAACTCAAAGCTTGCCAAACGGGCAGGGTTACTGCATGATATCGGCAAAGTATGGCCAGAGGAACCGGAACGTCCCCATGCTCTTTTGGGTATGGATATTGCAAAAAAGTACAGTGAAAATCCAGAGGTATGCAACGCTATTGGTGCTCATCACGATGAAATAGAAATGACATCCTTGATTTCACCCATTGTTCAAGCCTGTGATGCCATTTCAGGATCTCGGCCTGGTGCCCGCCGGGAGATCATGGAATCTTACCTTAAACGTTTGAAAGAATTGGAAGGATTGGCGCTGGAATTTGATGGCGTAAAGAAATGTTATGCCATGCAGGCCGGCAGAGAATTACGGATAATGGTAGACGCAGATAATATCACTGATCAACAGGCAGGAATACTCAGTTACGAAATCAGCCAAAAGATTGAGAAAGATCTCCAGTATCCTGGTCAAATCAAGATTACTGTAATTCGAGAAATGCGTGCAGTTAACTACGCAAAGTGATTCTTCTACAGAACATTTACATAAATAGGAGTAATACTCCCGTTAAAGCAGTTTCTGATTTAGAAGATCATTCGGTTAAAATGGGAAGTGCTATTTACTAAGTGCAGCTGCCATGGTTTCCCCAATATCAGCCGGAGATTCAACTACCAGGATTCCGCATTTTTTCATAATCTCCATTTTAGCTGCTGCAGTATCATCTGCACCGCCAATTATTGCTCCAGCATGACCCATTCTTCGTCCTACAGGAGCTGTTTGTCCAGCGATAAAACCCACCACCGGTTTTGTCCCGTGCTCTTTTATCCAAAGAGATGCATCGGATTCCATACTTCCCCCAATCTCCCCGATCATAATGATACCTTCAGTTCCAGGATCTTCCATAAGTAACTTAACTGCATCTTTGGTGGTAGTGCCAATTATGGGATCGCCACCTATTCCTATACAGGTTGATTGACCGAGCCCGGCCTTAGTTATTTGATCTACTGCTTCGTAAGTAAGGGTGCCTGACCGTGAAACAATACCTACTGTTCCTTTCTTATGGATGAACCCGGGCATAATCCCTACTTTGGCTTCACCAGGGGTAATAATGCCGGGACAATTTGGCCCTACCAAAGTTACCCCTTGGTTCCCTATATACTCCTTGGCTTTAATCATGTCACGGGTTGGAATGCCCTCAGTAATGGCAACAATCACTTTGATTCTAGCATCGGCAGCCTCCATTATTGCATCAGCAGCAAAAGCCGGAGGAACAAAAATGATTGAAACATCTGCTCCGGTTTGACTAACTGCTTCCGCCACAGTATTAAACACAGGTTTATCAAGATGGGATGTGCCTCCTTTTCCCGGGGTAACCCCCCCAACTACATTGGTGCCATAGTCTATCATTTGCCTGGCATGAAAAGTTCCCTCTGAGCCAGTAAAGCCCTGGACAATTATTTTCGAATCTTTATTTACAAGAACACTCACAGTAGATTTTTTATTTCCACAAAAGTAGTACAAAAGTGGGCATAACCAAAGAGATTGGCTTGACCGTTTCGCTCGGATGGGATTATTTTTAAAAAAAATATCTAAAGATTAATATTACTTACATAAGTATAATATGCATATTTATCTTATGTATAAGAATGATTGGATTAAAGGATCTCTGAGGACAATTCTGTTAAAACTACTAAATGAGCACTCCCGCCTGTATGGGTATGAAATCACCCAATTGGTGCAACTTCGCTCTGACAACAGTATTCGAATTACTGAAGGAGCATTGTACCCGTCATTACATAAGCTTGAATCCCAGGGTTATCTACTTTCCAAAAAAGTGCTGATTGGTAAAAGAGTTCGTAAATACTACTCATTAACATCGGCTGGACAGAAAGAAGCTCAGGACAATATAGAAGAGTATTTCAGCTTTGTCCGTACCATGTTGGTGCTACTCTCTAATAAGACACCCACCACCTCGTGACGTAGAATGTGAGGGGATGGAACAACTAACCGCCTATTGGGTGTTATTAAGAGTACGTTAAACAGTTTTGGTATAAACTACTTATGAAAACAGTACATAATTCAACTGATAACTTTATCAAAATTCGATCCGGAAATCGTTCCTTAATTTCCTTTCTTAAAACCGGTAAAACCGAAGAAGGAATTGTAACGGTGGGTAAGGCATTAGAGCATTTCAAGTATTTGATGGATCGGGGTAAAAGCCCCATTTCAAGATAGCTTGATCTTTTAAAGTAACGCTAAGCGCATTAAGTACATATCAGCAGTTATATATAGATACTGATTATTATTGCCAAAAGCACAATTGGAGGTGGCCTGCCCGGTATGAATAGTCCCCAAGTGATCTCCTTCAGCACTAAATACCCAAACTCCTCCTGGTCCGGTTGCAAAAATGACACCTGATGGATGCACTTTTAGTCCATCGGGAAGTCCTTTGGTTTTCCCAACCCACTCAGTAGCATCATAGAATACTCGTCCCTGATCCAACGTCCCATCTTCTTGAATGTTGTATTCCATCCAAATGGCCTGTTTAGGATCAGAATTAGCTACATAAAGCTTGTGTTCATCTATAGAAAGGGCAATCCCGTTTGGTCTGGTCATCTGATCAGTAAGTAGATATAATTCATTCTGCTTATCTAATTTATAAACTCCTTGAAAATTCAGTTCTTTCAATGGATCTTTTACATTAAATTCCAATCCATATGGGGGATCTGTAAAATACAAAGCTCCTGTACTACTATATACAGCATCATTGGGGCTGTTTAGTTTTTTACCTTGAAAATTATCAACCAAGGTAGTATAATCAGGCTCAGGATTTCCCAAAGGAGCATTCATAACTGCCAGCCTGCGATCACCATGTTGACACAATACCAGATTGCCATTTGGATCCAACAGCAATCCATTAGCACCCACTTCTCCTCCTCTCTTAGCGTCACCGGTATATCCTGATGGATTCAAGTACAATTGCTTACCGTGCTCTTCACTCCAGGAATAGAGGCTATTCGGTGGAATATCTGAAAAAATCAACCTGCTTTCCTGCTCCAGCCATAGTGGTCCTTCTGTCCAGTCAAACCCCTCAGCTAGTATTTCCAGTTTTGCATCCCGGCTAATGATCTGATCAAGGGCCGGATCAACCCTTTCTACTGATAACTCCCCTGTTACTGAAATCGCTTCTTCAGTCGATTTATCAGATGGCTTTTGCTGGCAGCCTGTAAATAATAAAGCAAGGGTAAAGAAATAGATATACGGTTTCATGGCGGTCTTTTTCTTATTATATAGGACAGTTCGGAAATGATTAAAAAAAATTCAAGGCGATATTGCAGTCTATGCCTTCTAAACTGGTTTGATAAAGTTACCACTGAATTTGTATTCTACAAACTAAATACTGCCAGCTTGCGTTTCTATATTTGAGTAAACAATTTTTTAAGAAATGCCATTATTTTTTCGTTTTCTAATAATTTCTATCGTTTTGACTTCAGGATGCGAGGACAATTCCAATGAACCAATAGTCCCGGGGCCAGAAGAAGACAGTCTACAAATTGTAGAAGCTTTTCCATTACTTGATTTTAACCGCCCCGTAGATTTGCAAAATCACGGTGATGACAACTTGTTTATTGTTGAACAACGGGGAGTAATACAAGTTTTTCGCAATGACCCAACTACAGATAATACCGATATTTTCCTTGACATTCAGTCTGTTGTTGACGACAGGGATAACGAAGAAGGGCTTTTAGGTTTGGCCTTTCATCCTAATTTCTCTCAGGATGGATATTTTTATGTCAATTACACTACTACACAAGGCACTACCCGTATTTCAAGATTTGAACTTGACGCACAAAACCCTGCGATAGCAGACTCTGGATCGGAATTGATACTGCTGGAATTTATCCAACCATTTGGCAACCATAATGGTGGGCAACTGGCATTTGGTCCGGATGGGTACCTATATATTGCGGTCGGTGATGGAGGATCTGGAGGTGACCCACAGGGACACGGCCAAAATACCAACACTTTACTGGGGAGTATTTTACGGATTGATGTAGATAATTCTTCTGAAAACCTGAATTATGGCATACCAACGGATAATCCCTTTGCCGGTAATCAATCTGGTGTCAGGGAGGAAATTTTTGCTTATGGTATGAGAAACCCTTGGCGCATGAGCTTTGATGCTGAGACTGGCTTATTGTGGACTGGAGACGTGGGTCAAAACGAATTTGAGGAAATTGATGTGGTAGAAAATGGCGGTAATTATGGTTGGAGAATTATGGAAGCGACCGATTGTTTCCAAAGTGTTAACTGTGACCAGTCCGGACTCATTGAACCATATTACCAGTACGAAAATGGTAATGGAAATGCCTCAATTACTGGGGGTGCAGTCTATCGGAGCTCTATTGCCAGTCTGGTAGGATGGTATGTGTACGCTGATTATGTTTCGGGTAGAATTTGGGCTTTAGAATCAACATCCACCAGCCCTGAAAATCTGCT
>QIMC01000471.1 GCA_003232185.1 Flammeovirgaceae bacterium
TTAGAGTTCCCAAAACTGCTTAGTTCACTTCTGTCTTTTGCCGGTCTTTCTTCGTATAAATATAGGCCCTCGCCAAAATCGTCTTGATAATTTCCTAATCTGGGGTCATCAGCTAAGTAGATCAGCTCAGGATTGGTGTGGTAAACACCTGCGGCGGCAGCCATAGGAGGCACTACTAAAGCAGCATAAGGATGCGATGCAGAAACCTGGTCAGCCACCAGGTCTCCTACCACTGTGCCACGGAGCGCGGAAGGCACGGCTTTTTCAGGAAATTTTTCAACTGATCGCAAAACGTATTGCTTGCCTTGTTTATCCTCCAGCCTGAGCGACTTGGTTTGAAGGCCTCCCCCTCTTTGCACAATTTGCAAACCACCTTTTTCTTTGGCAATATCGAATAAACGCACATTTTTCATCTCAGTGGCCCATTCTTTTCGATAATTATTGCCCAGTAGTCCGGGTCTTTTATTCTTTTTTCGATTTAGCTTAGTTGTTGCTACTGCATCGGTTGTTTGTCCCGAGAAATCCAAATCCCTGTATTTTGATTCGAGATCATCTGAAGCAGGTTGATAAACATGATTGAATAATTTCTCACTAAAAACCAACTTAATATCTCCCTCCTCTAAACCCCAAAACTCCAGAAATACATCACCATTTCTATGAAAGTTTAACCTGCCAAAGCCGGGCTTACCGGAAGCAAACCTGGCCTGGTTCCCCTTAGCCACTACTGAGGCTTTAGCAATGGCGCCACTTACTACATAATGCTGTTTTCTAACCTGATGGTACTGAAGCGAACGTTCATGCCCTGAGAGGTATACCAAATTAGGATGCTGGGAAAAGATCATCGCCAGCCCCTCCCTCATGGCTTTATACTTAATATCCGCCAAGTCCTGTAAGCCACCAATATGCTTTCGATAATATGCATAAATGGATCCTAAAATAGGAGGCGCAAAATGAGCATATGCGGGAGAATACCCCCCATGTGGTCCATTGCTGAAAAGTGGATGATGTCCGGCAATAATTACCTTTTTATTAATATTTCTTTTGATGGCATCGTCAATTTGAACAATAAAGTCCAACTTATCTTCCATATCACAACCAGACCCCGGGCCAGGTTTTTCCCACTCATGCAACCACCATTGAGTATCCAGGAACAACAGTACCAAATCCTCTCTTACATGGGCTTCCAGTGGCCCAGGGCATCCGTTGCTGGGAACCACTAAATCCTTACCCAGACCAATCACTTGCTCCACATATTGTTCTAAAGATAATACCCGTTCATATCCTTGTTTTCCCCCATCATCCCAATCGTGATTTCCTGGGACCATATATATATCGCCTTTAAAGGCTTTCAATATATCGAGCTTCTTTCTTAATACCTCTTCCGTTTTTTGCCTGATATTGCTATGAAGGGAATCGGTTAGTCCACGCTTTGCCCCATTGTTGCCCAGGAGTATTAATGCTCCTTCATCAACCGTGCTTAGTTGGCTCAATAACCTGGTCATTGCAGGTGAAGTGTTGTCTGCAGTACCGTCTGCTCCGCCAAAAAACAAAATTGAATAGTTAAGATCAGTGTATTCCTTCTGGTCTAATTTATAGTCGTTTATATAGTGAGTTTTATGACTGGCACAGGACATGCAGATCATTAGAATAACTAAAACCTGATACTTCATTAAGTAAATAATAACTGTGAAATTCAAGGTAACAAATTGGTTTGCACAATAAAGTTAAGCAATATCTGGAATAGCCAGCATCTGACGAGTTAAGTTCGAGGGCTTTTTGAAAAAATTTCAATGCTGATTGCTGGTCCCAGTGCAAATTGTGCAGTACCACCCCCATTTCAGCATATGCTCATCAATTTCCAGGATCAAGTTCGATTGCTTCTTGTAGGTACTTCTTAGATAAATCCCAATCATTTGGATGGTAATCGGGAGAAAAATGGGCAAGCATCAAGTGATTATGACCAAAACGGCCAGCTGATGGGTTGAGCTTAGCGGCTAAGTAGTACCTTAGAATTAAACCAACTATCTGAGGAAATATCGGCTGTTGATAAAATGATTACTTCTTCCTAATTTTTACGGGACAGTTTGCAGCATGGATCAATTTGTGGTATCGGCCCGTAAATATCGCCCGTCGTCTTTCGACAGCGTGGTGGGTCAGGATCATGTTACCAAGACCCTGCAAAATGCTATTGAGAAGAACCAACTAGCTCAGGCACTGCTATTTTGTGGCCCTCGTGGAGTAGGTAAAACCACCTGCGCGCGCATTCTTGCCCATACCATCAATGAATTTGACCAATCGCAGGAAATATCCCGATCCATAAATATCTATGAATTAGACGCTGCCTCCAACAACTCTGTGGACGATATTCGCAACCTGATTGACCAGGTCCGTTATCCTCCTCAATACGGCAAGTTCAAAGTATACATCATTGATGAGGTACACATGCTCTCCAATCAGGCCTTTAATGCTTTTCTGAAGACCCTGGAAGAACCTCCTGCCTATGCTATATTCATATTGGCCACTACCGAAAAGCACAAGGTAATTCCAACCATATTATCTCGCTGTCAAATCTATGACTTTAACCGTATTTCGGTCAACGACATAGTAGATCACTTACAGTTCGTTGCAGATAAGGAGCAGGTACAGGCCGAACCTGAGGCACTGCACCTAATAGCGCAAAAAGCAGATGGTGCCTTACGAGATGCATTGTCATTTTTTGACATGATCGTGACCTTTTCCACCGATAACCAGGTGACTTTGGAAGCTACCCTGCACAATTTACACGTGCTTGACTACGATTATTATTTCAAAATAACAGACTACTTGTTACAGGAAAATACCTCAGACACCCTGTTAATACTGGAAGAAATTATCAGTAAAGGGTTTGACAGTCACAATTTCATAAACGGGCTCAGCGAGCATCTAAGGGATTTATTGGTCTGCAAAGATCCTCAAACCATACAATTGATGGAGGTCTCAGACAATGTCAAACAGCGGTATGCACAACAGTGTCAGCAAACCAGCATGTCTTTTTTGTTGACTGCACTCAATATTTGTAATCAATGCGATCTTAGTTATAAGAGTAGCCAAACTCCTCGACTTCATGTAGAAATTGCATTGATGAAGATGGCCCATCTTCCATCGGCGGTACAATTAGCAGCCGATCAGGTTAAAAAAAAAACCTTCAGAAGTGACGCGGTAACAGATGAATCTCAGGTTATAAATAAAAAACCGAGTCAAGCACAAGAAACACCAACAGCCGACTCAGGGTCTATTGTCAAACCAGAGAAACCATCAGCACCTGCTGCACCCAGTGTTGCAAAGACCAAAGTCAATCAGCAGATACCTGCTAAAACAGGAAAAATACCCAGCATCCAGGCGCTAAAAAGTCAGGTTTCAGAAGTTATCAACCCAGAAAGTAGCAAGGAGGCACCAAAACTAACGCGTTCAGAAAATATTGACAAAAAGGACCTGAATAAGTATTGGCAAGAATACACTGAAAATAGGCGTAAGCAAGGGAAACCACAAGAAATGCTCATCCTGAATCAGGATCCGGTACTTGTTGATGGGCTAACTATACAGATCAAACTCAATAGCAGTGTCCAGATTGAAACCGTGGATCGGATAAAATCTGACTTACTGCCATTTCTTAGAGAAAAATTGAAAAATGACGGCTTGAAATTGGAAGCTGAACTGGAACTAGACGAATCAAAACCACTGATATATACTCCGGCAGAGAAGTTTAAATACCTTGCCGATAAACATCCTACACTAAAGATTTTACAAGAAAAACTGGGTCTGGACCCGAATTTTTAATAACTGTTATTTTATTATTTGACACAAGTGACAATTGAATATTATTTAAAAATGAAACAAGCACTATTATTTGCCCTGATAATAATCAGCTCATTCCATATAATGGAAGCGCAAACCATTGAAGAATTACAAGCTGAGCAGGCAACCAAAAAAGATACCCTCTCCAGGCTGGAAGGGGAAATAAAAGACCTACAGGGTCAGATTGATGCTTTCCCAGGTTGGAATACAGGTGCCTTTGGAACCATTGGAGTCAATATTGCCAACTTCAACAATTGGTTTACAAAGGCAATTCCTAATTCATCCGGAGGAGCCATCGGAATTACTATTAATGGTTTTGCCAATTATGACGACGAACGCCATTTCTGGCGGAATTCGGGTGCGTTAAATGTGGGATGGGTCAAGTTTGACGATAAGGATGATCCGGCCGATGAAGAGGAGTTCAGGCAAGCCACTGACATATTCAACCTGTCATCTCTATATGGAAAAAAGCTATCGGAAAATTGGGCTGCTTCGGCACTGGTTGAATTTCGCTCCACCATACTAAGCAATTTTAACAATCCAGGATACTTAGACATGGGGATCGGAGGTACCTGGACACCAACAAAAGGACTGTATGTGGTTTTACACCCCTTGAATGCAAATTTTGTTTTTTCTGATGGCGAGTCAATATTCGAGTCGTCATTTGGTGCAAAAGTGATGGCAGACTATTCGCGCGAATTCTCAAATGGCATTTCCTTCAAATCCAACCTTTCCACATTTCTGAGCTACAAAGGCGCAGATCGTTCAAACTGGACCTGGACCAACTCGTTCAGCTATACCCTGTGGGAAATAGTTGGCGTAGGTTTTGAAACAGGATTGAGAGGGAACAGACAGGAAACGCTGGATTACGAGATCAACGTACTTGAAAATGAAGATGCTACTTTTGACACCATTGACAATAAATTACAGACCTACTTTCTGATGGGGATTAGCTATAATTTTTAGGGCAGAGGGCATCAATACTGGTGGGCACAATACTGGTCGTAGGATATCCTACGACCAGTTAATTGAATTAACTGGCTTTCGAACTCGCTCTAAATGACCGGATTTCATTTAGCTCGAATTCAGTAAGGGGTTTGGTGACAAATTTGATCACGTGGTCGTTGTTCACGATCTTGTCAATATCCCGTTTATTATCAGAGCTGGAGAGAATGATTATCCGACATTTGTTTTTAACGATTTCCGCAAATTTCTCGAATTCATAAAGGAACACGAACCCGTCAACAATGGGCATATTAATGTCTAGAAAAATCAAATCAGGGAGCTTATCGAAATCATTTCGATTGGCACCAATATATTCTAATGCACTCTTTCCCGAGTTCCTAACAATAACTTCATGGGCAAAATCGGTAATCTCAATGATCCTTTTACTGATGAAGTTATCAGTCTCATTATCGTCTACCAACATTACCAAATCCAACCGACGTTCTTCCATTTATATTTGTACTTTTCTTTAGGATCACCCCCGTTAGGGATAAATTCAGTGTTCCAACAATTATACATCAAAGATAAGCTATTTGACGGGAGGAGTTGTTAGCAAATACTTCACAATTATTAGCTTGGTAATATTATCCTTTAAAAGTACAGAAAATGCCCGTATTCGTACTTTTTCAGGGAGACCTATATATCCTCAATTCCTCTCCAGGGCTGAGGTTGAAATCTGACTTTTTATTCCATTCCATCAACTGTTTTATAGTAGCATTGTAGTCCCTGGCAATCTGATAAAGCGTCTCACCAGGTTTTACTCTATGTAGCAATATCTTGGCTTCAGGGGCTTCTGTTGGAATTGTATGCACTTTCTGCGATTGCTCCACCTCAGGGATAAGCAACTGTTGACTGATACTCAGAAGACCTGCTTTATTCAAATTGTTCCAACCCTTCAGTTCATCTATGGTTACCCCATATTCCTTGGAGATACTATACAGTGTTTCCCCTGATTGGACAACATGTACCTTTTGCTCTGCTAATATCAATTTTTCTGGCTGGTTTACCATTGCTGATTTTGAAACACCTTTCTGACTAATGTCTTTGTATATCGCTATCGATTTTGTCTTTTGGGAACTTGGTTGCACCTTTCCTTGCTGCTTTACTGTTTTTTGTTTTGAAGAGAATTTATACCCTTCAGAATTAGTGGTTGAATGTTCCTTATTTCCAGGGGTATCATCAAACTTATAGGCTACAGGCTCGCCTACCGGTCTGGTACTTCGTAACCATAGCACCCGACCTGCCCGTACCTTGGTTTGTCTCTTTGAAATCCGGTTTTTCTTGTTGAGTTGAGCCAGTTTTATTCCATACCTTTGAGATACGGACCACAGATCTTCCCCTTCTTCTACCACGTGGTATTCTTCCATGGCCTTAGATCGCTTAGACTTTAAGTACCACAGTTCTCCTGAGCGGGGCTTTTTCTGCTTGTTGACGTCGTTGTAATAGAGTAATTGCTTTATGCTTACCCCGGAGGAGCGCACTAATGCTGCCAGGCTCATATCTTCCTTTAGACGTACTCCTTTAATGCCATTAATTTTAATTCCCTTTCTTCGGTTTTTATAGCTGTAGATTGTGGGATACTTTTCGGGATGTGTTCGGTATTTACCGGCCGGAAACGAAGAGCGCTTAGCTCCGGAGGCTGAACTCCTGGCTTTTTTACTGGCAACAGCCACCTGTTCTCCCGGATTTTGGTCATAGGGCAGAATCACCGCGTAAGGCTTGTCTTTTGGTACGTCACCCCGTTTGAGCCATTTGTTGTATTTCTGAATCAGATCAAAGTCCAGATGTTTTAGATTGGATATTTCTTTTAGGTTTTTACCCTGTCCCCCATAATACTCCATCAAATATAATTTGGGATCCGCAGGCTTAACCTGTTCAAATGCAATTTTATGTGCCAGAAACTTAATCACATACCAATGAGTATGGCTATCAATAGGCATGGACTTAGTACCCTTATACTTCTTTTTAACCAACTTTAGGGCACCTGTTGGCCCTTGTTGATATGCCAGTAAGGCATGAATCCAATTGTCAAAAAACACCCGATTGTTCTTTTTTAGGTACTTCGCTGCCCCCCGGGTAGATGATACTATATTCAGTCGCTCATCAACATTGCGATCAATACGCAATCCTACTTCCGTTCCAGCATCTCTCTTGAATTGCCAAAAACCCACCGCGTTGGAAGTAGAAACGGCATCGGAAATCAGGGCACTTTCCTGGAGCACCAAATACTTAAAATCCTCGGGCAACCCTTCTTCCATAAAAATCCGCTCGATTATTGGAAAGTAAATCTGCAGCCGATCTATCTTTATCTGTTGGTATTTAGGATATCTGGTAAGGGCGTTTACCTCCGCCTGTATCTTTTTACGTGCCTTATCCGAGAGCTTTAAGTTCAAGCCTGCAAAATGGATGGTATTCGGTACTGTAGGAGCATCTGTACCAACAACCTGCAGGCCCATACCAAGGAATAACAACAACACAATTATTTTCATACGGTTTTCCTCAAGATCATTAAACCGTCCCTAACCGGTAGCAGCACATTTTTTACTCTCGGATCCTCCAGGACCTTTTTATTGAATTTTTTTATAGCCCTGGTCTCTTTATCAAGTTTATCAAGATCATTTGACAAGACTTTCCCATACCACAATACATTATCAGCCAAAATATAACCCCCAACTTCCACACGGTCAATGATTAAATCATAGTATTTACTATAATTAGTTTTGTCGGCATCCAAATAAACCAGGTCGAAACAACCTTCCAGTTTAGGAATAACTTTCATGGCATCCCCAAGGATGCACTCAACCTGTTCACTTATCTGAGCTTCATTTAGGTAACTTTTCACTATTTCTTGCAACTCCTGATTTATATCAATGGTGATGATTTTACCTTCAGGAGCCAGGCCTTCGGCCAGGCATATAGCTGAATAACCGGTATAGGTGCCTATCTCCAGAATACGGTGTGGACGGATCATGTTCGAAAACATAGAAAGGAGGCGACCCTGAAGATGACCAGAGATCATCTTGGGATACAATGCTTTAAGGTTGGTCTCCCGATCTAGTTTCTTTAAAAGAGGTGATTCCGGACTGGTATGTTGTTCAGTATACCTTTGTAGATCCGGACTAAAAAAATTCATGTCCTTCAGTTTAGCCACCAAAAATGATTTCGTTATCTAACTGCGGTTAAGATGTAAAATTGCACTATTTCGGTAAAAAAGTCAAAACACTAAAATCATTAGGGTCAAGCATCTCTTGCGCCAGCTCTTGCAATTTCCTGGCAGTGATGCCTCGAACCTGCTTGATGGTATCTTCCAGACTTTGAATGTGATTCAGGTCCAATAGACTTTTCCCCATCATCAGCATAAGGTTCATGTTGTATTCTTCAGCCATAGCCAGCTGACCAACCAGTTGCTCTTTAGTCCGATGCAACTGAAGTGTACCAAGCGGTTTATCCCTTAATAGAGAGAGCTCTTTGCGGACAAGTTTCAAACTTCTATTTACCATTTTCGGATCCGTGCCAAAGAAAATAGCCAACATTCCGGTGTCCTGATAGGGAGCATATTGCGCATCTATGGCATAAACCAAGCCATGCTTTTCTCGTAAAGTCAAGTTTAGCCTGGAATTCATTCCAGGCCCACCTAAAAGGTTGATCAAAGCAAAAAACGGCAAACGGTCTTGATGTTTGATTGGATAGGCAGTTCGGCCCAATGCACAAAGAGTCTGGGTTACTACCCGTTTGACTTTTTTATCCCGGGGAATATATCCACTATAATTTGACCTCTGTGGTGCGCTTCCACCGGCAATGATCTGACTAAGGTATTTATCAGCAACCTTAACTATTTTTTTAAATGGAAGATTGCCTACACAGGAAAAAACCACACCTTCAGTTTGAAGGTTGGTTGCAATGAACTTCTGGAAATCACTTTGCTGAAAATTTGATACACTTTGACGATTACCCAGAATATTCCGCCCCAGCGGATGGTCTTTAAAAATCAAATTGTCAAAGTCATCTTGTATAGCATCCTCCGGGGAATCCTGGTACATAGCCATTTCCTCCAGAATCACTGTCCGCTCTTTTTCAATCTGTTTTTGAGGAAAGGTAGCATGAAAAGTAATATCCGTAAGAAGCTCTACTGATTTTTGAAAATAACGATCCAGCACAGAAGCATAAAAACAAATTTTCTCTTTGGAAGTATAGGCGTTTAATTCACCACCTACACTTTCCAGACCGTTCAAAATATGATAGGCCTTTCGTTTTTTTGTACCACGGAAAGCCATGTGCTCCCAAAAATGGGCAATGCCTTGTTGAGATTCTGATTCATCGCGGCTACCTATATCAAGGATCAGGCCACAGTGAACAATTTTGGTGGTAGGGACCTGTTTGTAGACGAGACGAATGCCGTTGGGCCATTCATGGAGTTGGTAATCAAGCATAATTCAGGGTTGCGAATTTACCCAAAATGGAGGTAAAAGTAACGACCTGTAGCAAAATTACCAAAATGATCCACCCCTTAGAAATTCATAGTAGTCCGCTGCTCTCAGTATCTGGTGCCTCAAAATTTGCTATATTTAACCCGGTTTATGAAGTATCAACCCATATCATCTGAATTATTCAGTGGGAACCGCGAAAAGCTAGCAAAACTACTGTCTCCCGGGGCCATTGCTATTTTTCAATCCAATGACCTTATGCCAACCAGTGCAGATGGACTTATGCCATTCGTCCAGGATGCCGATTTGTATTATCTGTCAGGAATAGATCAGGAAGAAACAATCTTAGTAATTTTTCCAGACTTTCCGGATGATAAGATGCGTGAAATTCTTTTTGTAAAGCAAACCGATGAACATATTGCTGTTTGGGAGGGACACAAATACACCAAACAAGAAGCAAGTGAAGCCTCCGGAATAAAAACTATTATATGGGTAGATAAATTTGAGCAGGTACTTAGTGGACTTATGGCCGAAGCCCAGGAGGTATATTTGAACAGCAATGAACACATTAGGGCGGTAGTTGAAGTGGAAACTCGAAATGCCCGTTTTACCAAATGGTGTCAAGCACAATACCCATTGCACAATTACCGAAAGGTAGCACCCTTGATGCATGAATTAAGAGCCATCAAGTCCAGAAGTGAGGTCCAACAAATAGCTACGGCCTGTGATATAACAGAAAAGGGATTCCGTAGAATACTGGAATTTGTACGACCTGGGGTGGCAGAATATGAGATTGAAGCTGAGTATCTCCATGAATTTATCAGAAACCGATCGAACGGGTTTTCATACGAACCCATAATTGCCAGTGGTGACAGTGCCTGTGTGCTACACTATTTAGAAAATAATAAAATATGTAAGCAAGGAGAGGTGCTACTGATGGATGTCGGTGCCTCCTACGCTGGATACCATGCAGACATGACTCGATCCATACCGGTCGGTGGCCGCTTCAACAAACGGCAAAGATCAGTTTATGATGCTGTTCTAAGAGTGAAACGTGCGGCAATGGAAATGCTTGTTCCGGGCAATACCATTCAGAAATATCACCATGAAGTGGGGCAGTTGATGGAATCAGAACTTATTGGACTTGGGTTACTCGACCGCACGGATGTGAAAAACCAAGATCCATCCCACCCAGTTTATAAAAAATACTTTATGCATGGTACTTCGCATCACCTGGGGCTAAATGTCCATGATGTTGCTAACGTTTACCGACCCTTGGAACCGGGAATGGTTTTAACCGTAGAACCGGGCATATATATTCCAGAAGAGGGTCTGGGGATTCGATTGGAAAACAATGTGGTAATACAGTCAGATGGAGTATTGGATCTTATGAAGCACATTCCTGTGGATCCCGAAGAGATTGAAGATCTTATGAATGCGTAATTATGGCTTCACATTAGCCATTGACCAGCCAACTAGCCCCATCATCTTTCAAATGGGTTCGTCTCAAGATTTAGCCGCCAATTGATATCCGTCGAAAATCCTTAACCGTCAACCCTTGCTTAACATTGTCCAGATAGCGGGATACCGTTAATGAATTATCTTTAACAAATGTCTGATTCAACAGGGTATTATCTTTAAAGAATTTGTTGAGTTTACCAGCAGCAATCTTGGCGATTATATGTTCCGGTTTGCCTTCGGCTAGCGCCTGTTCTCTGCCAACAGCCACTTCTCTTTCGACTATAGAACTGTCTACCTGATCTTTGTCAACAGCAACCGGGTTCATAGCAGCGATTTGCATCGCAACATCTTTTCCAGCGGCATCTACATCCGAACCATTGCTACCATCCAGGCCAACCAATACACCCAACTTGCTGCCTGCATGTATATAGGTGATCACTTTATCAGCTTTTAATCGCTCATAAGCACTGATTTCGATTTTCTCACCAATCTTACCAATCAGCCCTGTAACTTTTTCCCCGATGGTGAGATCTCCTGAAGTCAAAGACAGCAGATCATCAATACTTGCTGGGTTTTGAGAGACAGCTTGTTCTATAATATCCGCACCGAGGGCTTGAAATTCTTCATTCTTTGCAACAAAATCTGTTTCACAGTTAAGTGCTATCAAAATTCCTTCCTGGCCGGTTGCATCAGTGGTTACAAAGATAGAACCTTCAGAAACTTCACGGTCTGCACGAGAAGCTGATACTTTTTGCCCGGTCTTTCTCAGAAGATCAATGGCAGCTTCGAAATCACCATTTGCTTCTGTAAGGGCTTTTTTACAATCCATCATACCAGCGCCGGTCATCTTTCTTAGCTTGTTAACATCTTGGGCGGCAATCTTCATTTTTGTAATTTTTAAGTTGGTTATAAAAAATTCAACATCGAGTTCCGAAGGACCCGATGTTGGTTATTCATTGGAGTATTTGAGATCTACTTTGATTCTTCTTTTACGTTTTCCGCTTTTGGCTTTTCGGCAACTGGTGCCTCCTCTACAGCATTGCTCTCATCCAGCTTTTTCTTGTTCTCAGCTTCCTGCTTTAGGCGGGTTTCTTCTTTATCTTTTAAGCGTTCATTCAGGCCTTGCTCAATGGCAGAACCAATTGCTCTGGTCACAATAGAAATAGATTTAAATGCATCATCGTTGCCAGGAATTGGAAAATCCACCAGCTCTGGGTTGGAATTGGTATCAACCATTGCAAACACAGGAATATTCAGTTTCTGTGCTTCTTTAACGGCTATATGCTCTCTTTTAATATCAATTATGAATAAAGCTGCAGGCAATCGGGTTAAATCGGCAATTCCCCCCAATACTTTCTGCAATTTTTCTTTTTCACGGTTAACCATTAACCGCTCTCTCTTTGCAAGATTCTTGAAGCTATCTTCTTTCATCTTTTTATCCATACCCGACATTTTCTTCAAGGAACGTCGGATGGTAGCAAAATTGGTTAACATTCCTCCCAACCATCGCTCGGTCACAAAAGGCATGTTTAGTCTCTTTGCCTCATCTGACACAATTTCTTTTGCTTGCTTTTTAGTAGCTACAAAGAGAATTTTGCGTCCGGTTCTCACAACCCGACTTAATGCACTAGAAGCCTCATCAATAGAACTCAGTGTCTTATTTAAGTCAATTATATGGATTCCGTTGCGCTCCATGAAAATGAAGGGAGCCATCCGTGGGTCCCATTTTCGGGTTAAATGTCCGAAATGAACACCGGCCTCCAAAAGATCATTATATGCTAATTTTGCCATTCAAAAACTTGCTTTGAGGTATTTATCGTTTACTGAACTGGAAAGCTCTTCTTGCTTTTCTTTTTCCGTATTTCTTTCTTTCAACCATTCTTGGGTCCCTGGTAAGAAAACCCTCCTTTTTTAGGGTCGGCCGGTGTTCTTCATCTACCTTGCACAGGGCTCTGGAAATAGCCAATCTAATAGCCTCTGCCTGGCCAGTAGAACCACCGCCTCCAACATTAATTTTAATGTCATATTTATTGTCCAGCTCTGTAGAAACCAGAGGTTGTTTGACAATAGTTTGTAATATAGGTGAAGGGAAATATTCTCCCATATCCCGATCATTAACCACAATTTTTCCTTTGCCTGGTTTAAAGTAGATCCGGGCTACTGAGGTTTTTCTTCTGCCAATGGTGTTAATCAATTCCATTTATCGAATTATAAGTTTATACTTTTAGGTTGTTGGGCTTCATGTGGGTGTTCAGCACCCTCATATACATATAGATTGCCGAACAAGGCCCGTCCCAGCCTGTTCTTAGGCAACATTCCTTTAACTGCTCTTTCAATGATCCTGGTGGAAGATTTAGCCATTAACTGTTTCGGGGTGGTAAATTTTTGTCCCCCCGGATAGCCGGAATAGCGTACATAAACCTTATCATCCCATTTTTTGCCAGTTAACTTTATCTTGTCGGAGTTAATTACAATCACATTATCCCCACAATCCACATGCGGTGTGAAGTTTGGTTTATGTTTACCCCGGATGCGCTTGGCTACTTCACTGCTCAATCGTCCCAATACCTGGCTCTCTGCATCTATAACCAACCACTGTTTGTCAACAGTCGCTTTGTTAGCAGATACCGTCTTATAGCTTAAAGTGTTCACTGCTTAATATTTAACTGTAAAATCCTCTTCAAAAAGGGTCACAAAGATAGAAGCTAATTAATTTAAATGCAATAGTTGCGACTATAGTTTTCAAGCAGTTTTATTTGCAAATATTTCAATCGTTGTTGAAGGTTCTGTATTTGTCCAGTTGTTTCAGGGTTACTTTGAAATCTTTTGGATATTCTGCCTCTAATATTTTAGAATTACTCTCTGAGATCTGAAACTTAAAGCTTTGAGCATGTAGGGCCGGTCGAGCCATGAGGGCAAGCTCTATGGTGTCTTTACTTAAGTTGTAATGTCGTTTAAGGTCTGACAAAAATAATTCCTGTCCCCCATAGTTTTTGTCTCCCACTACAGGTGCATTTACTGCGGATAAATGCACCCGTATCTGATGGGTTCTTCCGGTGGTAGGCTTAACCTGTACTAAGGTATGTAGGTTGAATTGTTTAATGGTGTTGAGTATTGTCTCAGAATTCTTCCCAGATGCATGGGAGACCCTTACATGTCCACGCCGGCCCACATGCAATGGCAAACAAATTGTTTCATCATGGTACTGATGTCTGCCTTCTACCAGGGCATGATATATTTTTTCAACCGACCGATTCTGTAGCTGAATGGATAGAGACCGATAGGCTTCTGGATTCTTCGCAAATACCAATACTCCAGAAGTATCCTTGTCCAACCGATGGCATACCTGTATATTTTCGAGGTAGCGACGTGCCAAATCAAGCATGCAAACCGCTTGGTTCCGATCGGATAGAGTTGAGATTCCAGGCCATTTGTTAATAACCAGATAATTATCATCCTCGTGGATGATAGAGCTTTTAAATTTTGCAGGCTTCAATGGTTCATTGGTTTATTTTTTGCCGCTTTTTTTAAGAACCTCAATCGGATCTGGGAGTTATCAATGGCGCCATCTAACAGTGTATGGATGTAGCCCTGAGCAGCAAATATGGGTGTTTTTAGCTCATGGCCAATATCTGCCATGAATTCCTTTCGATAAATAGTCATATTGGGATCTTGTGCCAGAAAGTACAATAGCTCAAATTCTTTTTTGGGAAAGGCAATTTCCTGACCCTCTTGTTTCACCAAGTAACTGGATCTATCAATAATCAAATCGCCAATTTGAATTACCGGCAATTTCAACAGCAGTAGTTCCATCGCTGGCAGTTTTAATTTGGTACCCTTCCTTTTCCAGATTGTACCTAAGGAGTTCTAAAATATCCTTATCATCGTCAACAACAAGGATTTTGTAGTTTTCGCTCTGCATGTTTATCTTGATTCCTGCTTTCTAAGAAATTTAGTGAGAAATTAGAGCAATGTATAATACTCTATTCCAGTAAAGGCACTCCATTTCTAGCACCGGCAATTCTCTTTATGTCAATCTCTATCGCTCCTACAAACATACTTGCTTTTATCTTAAGTGGGATTTTATTGGCATCATCTGATATCCATACCTTAATAGCATTCTCACCGCTAAACAGCCCGTTTTTAGGTAAAATGGGCTGTATAACAATGGCCTTAAACTTTCCCAAATGCGTACGAACGGACTCTTTTCCCATATATCGAATTTTAAAGTTGTAACTCTCTTCATCAAAAAAAGCACCTATATTAATTATTTCACCTTCCTTCATTTTGTTGAAATCTAACGTACGTATATAGTAATAGGTACTGACCATATCTTGAACATTATGTGGAATACTAGAAATAATTGGCTCACGGGGCTCTTTGGTCTTTTTATCAAGAATAGTGGTAATAGCTTCTCTTTTCTCATGGTCGAAGTCGACATATTCATATTTCCGGTATCGCCCTTCTTCAAGAATACGGTAAAAACTATGGGGCAAGATGGCAGCGGTATCTATATAGGTACCCCAATTATCATTAATTCGGGTGATCAAATCAAAAACACCCACTGACCTTCCATTAATATTTATCTTGTAACAGGGGCGTTCGTTGCGGTAAACCACTTTTTCGCTAATTTCCATAGTAGCGACAGCCGCATTTAGCAGGCCATAGTGAATCCGATATTCGAGTCGCTCTCCAATACCAAAGCTGGTATTATCCACCTCCCTGTAAGTGGCTTGCTCATTAAAAGCCATCAGTAGAACTAGCGCTATTAAAAATAGATACCTTTTCATAACAACGTATCAATGTTGTTCTATAGAAATCAAATTATGTACCAAATTTTTACATTGTTTACTATAAACTTGGGTATAACTGCTTAAAGTGCTGAAAATACAACTTTAAATCTCCCTTAAATTTGGCTTTAAGCTCCTCTTCGTATAAGCCAAAATCAGACCTGTACCTTAAATAGGACATGAAATATGCGTTATTCACTTTGCTCTTTTCCAAATAAATCAGGTAACGCTGCTTTTCATACAAATTTAAGGTATCGGCATTGATTGTGATTTCATCAATAAGTTGCCTCTTTGAGCTGTAACGCAAATTTTGAGCCAATGTTTCTCCTTGTGAAGTATACAGTTCATCCAAGCGATCAGCTCCTCTAAGTATATGATCTGTGAATTTTTTTTGATCTGACCGGGATCGTTGATACGCAATAAATTCCTTTGAATTAGCACCAAATCGGTAATTAAGGAATCTACGAGCACCCTGGTCACCGAAAAATGAGGCCAAATTTTCATTAAACTTTACGCTGTCCTTGACAAATAAGTTGCCATGAGTGAGCTCATGGATAATAGTATTGGCCAGTTCCCCTGGATTGTCATTGAGCATATTGGACAATACAGGGTCGCTAAACCACCCCAGCGTCGACCAGCCGCCCGCTACCCTTAGGTTGGTGTCCCAATCATCTCGTTCGAGGCTTCGCTCCGCCTCTTCTGCTTTCCTAAATATAAAAAATCCTTTGTAGGGCACTTTGCCCAAAATAGGAAAGTACCACTCTTTTGCTTTCAATTTAAACTGTTCTGAACCGGTGACCACCCACAATGTCGGTTTCCCTTGCTGGTCGAAATAAGTGGTGTAGTTATCTGATTTTTCGAATCCAAGGGAATCTAAAGAGAATTGTTTAATTTCCTGTATGAGTGTTAGTTTAGACTTTATAGAGTCTGCAACCTGAGGGTCCTGTAGCACATCAGCTATATCCTGGGCATTTAGAATCACCCTCATTTGCCCCCTGGCTTGTGATATACCGTAAACAATCAATTGGTATTGCCATAATAGGATCAATAAAACAATCCCAATTATTAACTTAAATACGGTTTTTATCATGGTTGGTAAACAATTCGAAAATCGTTGCAATATACATCATCAATGGAATTTTGAAGCCCGGTGATCCTACGGTTGCCAACTTAAAATATACGGGTCTATATATTTTTTTGTGAACCCCTGAATTGAAACCCAAGTTTGTTAAATTTACGCATTCATAGTACCTTACATTTCCCTTATTTTTTAAATTCAAAGTCAACAATATGAGTGTAGCAAATGAAAAGCTTAAGGCCCTTCAGTTAACCATCGATAAACTTGAAAAAACTTACGGCAAAGGGGCAGTAATGAGGTTGAGTGATGAGCGGGTTCAGGATATCCCGGCTATTTCTACAGGATCGTTAGGCCTGGACATTGCCTTAGGCATAGGTGGTATTCCCCGAGGTCGGGTAATAGAGATTTACGGTCCGGAATCATCCGGAAAAACTACCTTGAGCATGCATTGTATAGCTGAAGCCCAGAGAAA
>QIMC01000037.1 GCA_003232185.1 Flammeovirgaceae bacterium
CATTCTCATTGGGTTCATCAGGTTTACTGAACAGGCGAATTTGCTTGTTAGATTCTAAATCAAAAACAGTTTTTTTGTTTTCAACTACGTGCTTCAATTTGCTTTCAAATCCAGTAGCAATTAAAGTTACTCTGATACTCTCCCCAAGATCCGGGTCTACTCCATGGCCAAAAATTACATCCGCATCAGTCCCAGCTATTTCCTGAATATATTCAGTAATGTCAGTCAACTCATCCATTTGAAGTTCAGCCTCCTCTCCACTAATGATCGATAGAAGAATTTTCTGTGCCCCATGAATATTTTCATTATTTAGCAGTGGAGATGATATGGCTTCCTCAGCCGCCCGACAAGCCCGATTTTCTCCTTCAGTAATAGATGAACCCATTACCGCAGCACCGGAGTCCTTCATTACTGTTTTCACATCTTCAAAATCCACATTAACATAACCCGGAACGGTAATTATTTCTGCTATTCCTTTGCTGGCAGTGGTTAATACATTATCTGCCTTAGCAAAAGCTTCGCTAATGGCTAAATTTCCATGGATCTCCCTCAATTTATCGTTGAGGATTATCAAAACGGTATCGCAATTTTCCTTCATTTCATTGATACCAAGCTCTGCCTGTATCATTTTCTTCTTCCCCTCAAAGCCGAATGGTACTGTTATAATTCCTACTGTCAGTATATCCAGCTCCTTAGCAACTTTTGCAATCACCGGGGCGGCTCCAGTTCCAGTTCCACCACCCATTCCCGCAGTGATGAATAGCATTTTGGTGTCCTCGTGAAGTAATTCGCGTATTTCTTCTTTGTTTTCAAGGGCAGCATTCTTTCCAACTTCCGGATTCGCTCCTGCACCCAACCCTTGAGTAAGATGCAAACCAATTTGCAGACGATTTGGAATAGGACTATTGTTGAGTGCCTGTGCATCAGTGTTACAAACAATGAATTCAACGTCCTTAATACCTTGATTGAACATGTGGTTTACCGCATTGCTGCCTCCACCACCTACACCGATTACTTTAATAATTGATTTGTGGTGTTTTGGGATTTCGAATTTATAGGCGTTTAGTGTCATAGTTAAAAAATTATAGTTGTGGATTTTTGTTATTGATAGTCTTTGTCGTCAAAATCATCGATTAATAAACCTTTGGTTTTGTCTAGTATTCGTTTAAAAAAATCAGTACCGTTGTTTTCTTTGACCTGAGTATGGCCTACTCCTACTTGTTGATAAAGGTGTTCACGGTCATCAAGCGCCCGGAACCCGGAAAGAACCAAGCCGATACCAGTAGCATACATGGGGCTTTTCACAACCTCAACCTTGCTTTTCCCTAAATGTTCATTGGGATAACCAATGCGAGCATCCATACCAGTCATGTATTCAAACAACTGATTTACATTTTGCAATTGTGAACCACCACCGGTAATTACCAACCCTCCGGCCAGCTTTTTCTCATATCCTGAAGTGATGATTTCAGTATGTACCAACTCAATGATTTCTTCCATCCGCGCTTCAATGATATGCGCCAAATTCTTGATAGAAATTTCTTTGGGTGGCCTGTTTCTTAGCCCTGGAATACTTACTATTTCATTGGGATTGGTTTCTTCCGCTATTGCTCTTCCGAATCGTACCTTTAATTGTTCCGCCTGATGTTGCATCACGGAACATCCCTGCTTAATATCCGTGGTAATTATATTCCCACCGAATGGTATCACCGCAGTATGCCTGATAATATTATCGTAGAACAAAGCAATATCCGTAGTCCCGCCCCCTATATCTACCAGGCATACTCCCGCTTCCTTTTCATCATCGCTTAACACTGCTAAACTGGATGCCAGTGGTTCCAATATCAAATTGTCGATTTTAAGCCCGGCCTTACGAACACATTTATTTACATTATTAATTGCGTTTGTCTGAGCTGTAATTACGTGAAAGTTGGCTTCTAGCTTTACTCCCGACATTCCAACAGGATCTTTTATTCCATCCTCATAATCCACTATATAGTCTTGCGGCATTACATGAATTATCTCACTTCCAGGAGGGATTACAATCCGGTACATATCATTGGTAAGCCGGTTGACATCTTCAATGGTAATTTCTTCATCATTTGATTTTCGAGTAATGCTCCCATGATGAACGGCACTCTTAATATGTTGCCCGGCAATACCGACATTGACTACTCTTATATCAATTCCAGCTTGTTCCTCCGCTTCCTTGATTGCCTTGGATATGGCGTGGACTGTTTTATCGATATTGGTAACAATTCCCCTGATAACACCATCAGAAACTGCCTTACCCATACCCAGTACTTCCAGTTTTCCGTACTCGTTTTTCCTTCCAACTATGGCGCAGATCTTAGTGGTTCCTATATCCAGGCCAACAACGATTTTGTCATTTTGCATTATTCTTTGGTATTAAAATGTTAATAGTTATGTGTTTTTGGTTTATTGATTTTATCATTCACAAATAATTTGACCCGTGTATTTCACACTGACTCGGTGATAATTATTCCATCCTTTCTTTGGCAATATCTGCTTATAAAAAAGGCCCATCCGGGAAAACTTACTCTCTATGTCTTCAGGAGTACCAAACTCCACTTGTTGTTTTCCAACCTGAGGGTACATAATGATGTCGCCATGAGCATCTATATCGAGTTGGGCAATTTGTGCATTCCAAAACTCTCGCTGGTGTATATAATTTATCAGCTCGAAAATTTTATTAGTAGTTTCATGAGATGCAGGTTGAGCCTGGATCAATGAATCAGCATATTCGCCAGTTATTAGCAATACCCTCGCAGAGAACTTATCAGAGACCGGAAGAATTGTACCTGTGGATGAAATATAGGCATCTGGGCCATTTGGTCTGATAACTCTGGCAATTGGCTCACTTTGACTAACTTCAATGATCAAATTTCCCTTTAGGTCATGAAACACCTCCGCATTTGTAATAAAATCCTGTCCCAACAGTCGTTTTTCCATTTCGGCCATTCCACTGGTGGTTATATGATCGCCAACCGTCGAATCATAATTTATTAGCTCCAGAATATCTTGCTCAAGCACAAAGAAGTTTCCTTTTTGATTTTTAATTATTATTTGTACTTCTTCACAAACCCGACCACTATGCTTTTTTTCGGCGAACCCAATGGCGGATATCACCAACAGAGAAGCAATGCCAACTTTTACTTGCTCAAGCATCTTAGTTTTTGGGATCATTTTGTGCCTGATTTATTAGTACATTCTTAATTGGGCCCACCAACTGATCAATGTCTCCTGCCCCAATGGTCAATACTATCTCCATTTTCTTTTCAGCCAGCAACTCACAAATAGTGTCCTCATTTGATAATTCAAAAGGCACCGTAAGTTCCTTGGCAATCATATTGGAAGATACTCCCTGGATAGGCCTTTCTCTGGCTGGATAAATATCCAATAAAATAACATCTGTAGCCAGATCTAAGCTACTGGCAAACTCAAGATAAAAATCCCTGGTCCTGCTAAACAGATGCGGTTGAAAAATGGCAGTTATTTTTTGTTTGGGATATAGTCGTCTAACTGAATAAAGGAGTGCCTTTATTTCAACCGGATGATGTGCGTAGTCATCTATAAATACCAGCTCAGGCTGATTGATAATAAACTCGAATCTACGTTTTACCCCAGAATAGGAGGCTATTGCCTCTCTAATTTCCTTTTCGTCCAAGCCAAGTGACCAGCCCACAGCTATGGCAGACATGGCATTCTCAACATTGTGAAAACCCGGCATGTTTAAATTAATTTTATCCATATTAATCTCTGGTGATTGAATGTTAAAAATGAACTTACTGTCCTCCACATTAATATTAATTGCTTTATATACACCTGCCTCAATTCCATACGAATAAACGGTCACCCCTTCAGGTACATGATTCCTAAGCAGGTCAATAATTTGATTGTTGATAAAAAGCTTACCACCTGGCTTTATTTTTCCCACAAACTCTCTGAAGCTTTCATGCATACTTTGTTTATCGCCATACACATCCAGATGATCCGCATCCATAGAAGTAATTACAGCAACGTCAGGTTGTAACGTCAAAAATGAACGATCAAACTCATCCGCTTCTATTACCATTATCTGTTCACCGGCCGGTTCTTGTCCGATTAGAATATTGCTTTGGTAATTTTGGGTAATACCACCAATAAAAGCCGTACATGGCCTTCCAGAGTGTTTTAGTAAGTGCCCAATCATTGAAGAAGTAGTAGTTTTTCCATGGGTTCCTGCAACCGCAACCGTAAAGTATGGTTTGGAAATCAAGCCCAACATTTGGGCCCTTTTAAGGAACGGTAACGAATGTGCTTTCAGGGTCTTACTGATCTCATTATCTTCAGATACTGCAGGTGTGTAAACCACCAACTTTCCTGTATTGTCCTCCAAAAATTCCGATGGAATGGATTCCCTCCGGTCTTCATAACTGATGGCAACACCCTGTTGCTCCAATGATCTGGTAATAGACGAGGTAGTCCGATCGTATCCGGCAATAGCGATCCCCTGTCGATGGCACCACTGAGCCAACGCACTCATTCCAATTCCTCCTATGCCTAAAAAATAGACCATATTTAATTCTTCAATTCTCAACTTGCCAATTTCATTACCTCTGAAGCAATGTCATCAGCCGCATTGGGTTTTGCCATTTTTCCAATATTCCTGATAAGCTCCAATTTCTTGGTTGCATCCATCACTAAACCCAGTGCCATACCTGCCAACTGATCAACAGCCATTTCATCTTTAACCAATAGTGCGGCATCTGCACTTACTAACGCCATGGCATTCTTAGTTTGATGATCCTCTGCTACATTAGGTGAAGGCACTAGTATTGCCGGCTTTTGCACCAAACACAACTCCGCAATTGATAAGGCACCAGCTCTGGAGATTACCACATCTGCCGCTGCATATGCCAGACTCATTTCTTCAATAAACGCACATACCCGAATATCTGATTGATCAATATTTGCCAGCTGCTTTTTAATATCTTTAATGTAAATTTTTCCAGTTTGCCAGATAAGTTGAATGCCTTTTTCAGTAAACAGCCCTAATTTTGACAGCAAGCTTTGGTTGATGGTTTGGGCACCTAAGCTGCCACCAATCACTAGCATTACTGGTCTGTTTTCATCCAGTTGATAATAACTCAGTGCTTCGTTCCTACGGTGACCAATATTCACAATGTCTTTACGTACTGGGTTTCCTGTAAACACGATTTTTTCAAAAGGAAAATACTTTTCCATATGCTCATAGGCGACGCAAATAACCTGGACCTTACCTGCCAGCCATTTGTTAGCTAATCCAGCATACCCGTTTTGCTCTTGAATGAGTGCTGGGATTCCTCTTTGGGTAGCTGCATACAACAAGGGGCCACTGGCAAAACCTCCTACACCTACTACTACCTGAGGTTTGAAAGATTTAAGAATACTCTTCGCTTTTTGTATACTCAACCACAACTTGAATGGAAACAATAAATTTTTCCAGGTCAACTTCCTTTGAATTCCAGTGATTGGAAGCCCTATTATTTTATAGCCAGCCTCAGGGACCTTTTGCATCTCCATCCTACCCTCTGCACCGACAAATAGTATTTCGGTATTACTATCCTGTTGCTGTAGTGCTTTGGCAATAGCAATAGCCGGATATATATGTCCTCCAGTACCGCCACCGGAAATAATTATTCTCAACGAATTCATGCTTACTTCTTTCATCAGGCGGCCTTGAACAATTTTCTATTTACTTTAATGTGTTTGGTTGGCTGGTCGGGTGCCTCTTTACTTACGCTGAGTATAATTCCCAGGGCAATTCCATTGAACAAAAGGGAAGTACCTCCCATACTCAGAAGCGGAAGTGTAAGCCCCGTAATTGGACCAAGCCCTACTGCTACTCCCATATTCACCAAAGCTTGAAGAACCAGTGCAAATGCCAGTCCGGCAGATAACAATCCACCGAATGCCCGTTCACTTTTCGCCGCTGTCCGCATTCCTCGATATAGCAATGTCAAATACAAACCAATTACAATCACTCCACCTATCAGACCGTATTCCTCAATGATTATTGCATAAATGAAATCAGAATATGGATGTGGCAGGAAGTTTCGCTGATCGCTTCGGCCAGGCCCTTTCCCAGTAATACCACCCGTTGCTATGGCTATGTAGGATTGTTTTGCTTGGAATGGTATTTCATCCTCACTGAAAAACCGTTCTACTCGCGAAATAACGGTTTCTCCTCGTTGGCCAAATTGAACTGCTAAACTTCCTGCTAATGCACCCACTATTAATAGCATCACTAAATATTTTATAGGAACCCGCCCTATGAACATTATCAACAAACAGGTAACAAATAGTAATAAACCAGAAGAGAAATCAGTCATTGCAATTAATCCGCAGATGACACCGCACCATAACAACATGGGTATAAACGCATCTTTGAATGAATCAATGTTCTGTTGATTCTTGGAAAGCATACTTGCCAAATTTGCAATGAGTGCGAGTTTTGCAAGATCAGAAGGCTGAAATGGTTGATTTACCAGTGGAATGGTAATCCATCGGGTAGCTTCATTTATGGTTACTCCATATTTCCAGGTGATCAATAATAATGGCACAGAAGCCCATAGTGCAAACTGTGATAGTTTCGAATAATACCTATAATCAATTTTGTGTGCTAACCACATAGCTACTAAGCTTATCATGATTAAACCAGTATGCTTTATAAGGTAATGCTCCGTGTTCCCGTCCATCATTTTATAGGCCAGGGTGCCGGTTGCACTATAAACCACCAGTATGCTTAATATGGACAATGCGACTACAACAAACCATATTACAGGATCGCCATTCAGATTCTTTTGTGCCCAGATTTTGATCATAGTACTAGTAATTCAGAGCTATTGACTTTTTTTTTATTCTTTACAAGTCTTTTGAATTGGTCTCCCCTGTCCTGATAATTTTCAAACAGGTCGAAACTGGCACAGGCTGGTGATAAAAGCACTACGTCCCCAGTCGAAGCAGCATCTGTAGCAAGAGCCACTGCCATTTCCATGCTATTAGCCTCCACACAGGTTGGGATTAATTCTCCAAATGCCTCCAACAAGGCTTGATTGTCCACACCCAAACAGATTAGCGCTTTAACTTTTGAACAAACAATATCCTGAATTGCTAAATAGTTATTGCCTTTGTCAACCCCTCCGGCAATCCAAACCACCGGTTGTTCATAGCTTTGTAAGGCATAGAACACCGCATCCACATTGGTAGCTTTGGAATCGTTTACAAAAGACACTCCATCCGCAACTCCTAAATACTCCAATCTATGGGCTGCATTTTCAAAACTGCTCAGTGCTGTTACAATTTCATGCAGGGGTATATCACATAGAAGAGCTGCCAGAGATGCAGACATGGCATTAACCATATTGTGAGGTCCTGGAAGAGCAATATCTGTAACTGCAATTTCCATCGACGGGACATCAGACCCTGTACTCATATTAAAATGCAGTTTGTCACCTTCTAAAAAAGCTCCTGGTAGTTGATGACGGGCTAAAGACACGGCAAAACGGGCCGCCTCCAGCTGTTGTCGTTGCATTTCTGAAGTGACTACTTCGTCATCAGCAAAATATATAAAGCAATCCTCCCCCGTCATATTTCTGGTTATTCGAAATTTTGATGCTACATATTTCTGAAAATCGTGGTCATATCTATTTAGGTGATCCCTGGTAATATTCAACAGAATGGAAATATGTGACCGAAACTGAAACATGGTATCCAATTGAAAGCTACTGACCTCAACTACATAATAATCGACGAGGTCGTTGATTACCTGTTTTGCCAAACTATGGCCTATATTTCCCGCTAGTCCAACCCTAATACCGCAATGTTTTAGAATGTGGTGGGTTAATAGTGCAGTGGTAGTTTTCCCATTGGTCCCGGTAACAGCAATCATGCGCGCTTTGGTGTATCTGGCGGCAAACTCAAGCTCTGATATTACCGGAATTCCTTGTTTAAGACATTTCTGGATAATTTCTGCCTGATCCGGAATTCCAGGGCTTTTTATTACCTCGGTTGCTTGAAGTATAATAGCGTACGTATGTACACCCTCCTCGAATTTTATATCCTGTTCAACTAATTGCCTTTTGTATAGATCCTGAATGGATCCATTGTCAGATACAAACACCTTGAAGCCTTTTGCTTTGGCCAATAATGCTGCACCACATCCACTTTCCCCAGCTCCAAGTATAACAATGTTGTCTGCCATTATCTCAGTTTTAAAGTTGCTAGTGAGAATACCGCTAGAAGCACACCGATGAGCCAAAACCTTGTGGCTATCTTTGATTCATGGTACCCCTCAAGTTGGTAATGATGATGAAGCGGAGCCATTTTGAATATTCTTTGGCCTACTCCGAATTTCTTTCTGGTATATTTAAAATAAAGCACCTGCATGACTACTGATACATTTTCCAAAATAAACACCCCACATAGCACTGGGATAAGAAGTTCCTTCCTAAGTGCCAGTGCTAAAACGGCGATAACCGCCCCTAAGGTCAAACTCCCAGTATCGCCCATAAATACTTGTGCCGGAAAACTGTTATACCATAGAAAACCTATAGCAGCGCCCACCAACGCCGTACAAAATATCACCAATTCCTCCGAATTGGGTAAGTACATGATATTCAGATACTCGGACCAGATCACATTACTCGATAGGTATGCGAAAATTCCCAGGGTTAGAGCAATTATTGCTGAGGTACCAGCCGCCAAACCATCTATTCCATCAGTGATATTTGCCCCATTAGAAACAGTCATTATGGCTAAAATAACCACAACCACATAAACCAACCAGGTAAGGTCTCTGTCGAGCCACCTCACCAGTACTTTGTAGTCAAAATCATTGTTCTTTACAAAAGGTATGGTTGTCTTAGTGGATTTAATATCTCGGTATTCAACATTGATGTTGTCAGCTTGTCTTACGGAAACCGGGGTATCAAATTCTCTGACCACCACATCTGGATGGGAATAAAGCATGATACCGACTATTATACCTAACCCTACTTGCCCACCTATCTTGAATCTTCCTTTTAGACCAGCCTTATTTTTTTTAAAGACCTTTATATAGTCATCCACGAATCCCACCAATCCCATCCAAACCAGGGTTATAAGCATTATCTGGACATATATATTGTCCAGTTTGGCAAATAAAATAGTAGGAAATAAAATGGCAGCAATAATAATGATACCACCCATGGTGGGGGTTCCGTTCTTCTCCATCTGTCCTTTTAAACCTAAGTCGCGGATGGTTTCACCTACCTGTTGTCTCTGCAGGTAGTTAATAATTCGTTTTCCCCAGGCGATGGTAATCAGGAGGGACATGATGACCGCCATCCCTGCTCTGAAACTGATGTATTTAACTACACCCGCTCCCATCAAGTCAAACTCGCTGTCTAAAAAATCAAATAAATAATACAACATTCCCGTAACACAAAATAAAAAATAGCTTTTTGCTTAGTCCTCTGCCCCTCCTTTTACCAATTCCATCATTTCAGTTAAAACAATTTTATCGTCGAAATCATGACGTATTCCATTTATCTCTTGATATGTCTCGTGACCCTTTCCAGCAACCAGAATTATATCGTGGTTAGTAGAAAGTGTACATGCGATTTTTATAGCCTCCTTTCTATCCACGATAGATAACACTTTCTTTAAGTGTATCGCAGTAATGCCTTTCTGCATATCCTGTAAAATCCGTTCTGGTGACTCATCTCTGGGATTATCCGAGGTCAGTATCACTTTGTCACTATATTTACATGCTATACCGGCCATGATTGGCCGCTTTTCTTTATCACGATTTCCCCCGCATCCCACTACGGTAATCATCTGTTCCTGACCTGTTCTGAAGGCCTTTATTGCCGTCAATACCTTATCCAGAGCATCAGGAGTATGGGCATAGTCAACAATGGCCATTACCTCAGATGATGTGGCCACTTGATCAAATCTGCCGGGTGCTGGCTTCATGTCTGATAGCTGTCTTAAAACTTCCTCTGGAGTCTCACCCATCAGTACTGCCACTGCATAACAGGCTATTAAGTTATAGGCGTTAAACTCACCTATCAGTTTGAACCATACCACACTTTTCCCAATTTCCAATTCCAATCCTCGTTTGGTATTGGTGATCATTTTTGCTTTGAAATCTGAAAGTCTTTTAACACCATAAGTCAACTTACGTGCTTTGGTATTTTGTAAAACGATCAAACCTCGTTTGTCATCAATATTGGTCAGTGCAAATGCTTCTTTAGGCAGCACATCAAAAAGCTTCTTCTTGGCCTGAATATAGGCTTCGAAGCTCCCGTGGTAATCCAAATGATCATGGGAAAGATTGGTAAATACCGCTCCGGTAAAATAAAGACCACTTACACGTTCCTGTACAATAGCGTGACTACTTACTTCCATGAAACAATGAGTACAGCCGTCTTTGATCATTGCTTTCAGCAAAGCGTTAATGGTTATTGCATCTGGAGTGGTAAGGTTTGTTGGTAATATTTTATTGTTGATCCTATTGTGAACTGTTGAGATCAACCCCACCCGATAGCCAAGATTTCTAAACAACTGAAACAACAAAGTTGCAGTGGTTGTTTTACCATTGGTACCGGTGATTGCTACTAGTTTAAGATTCTTAGAAGGGTTACCGTGAAAATTAGATGCAACCTGTCCAAGGGCTGATGCACTGTCATTTACAGTAATATAAGTGACATTTGATCTTAGAACAGAGGGGGTATGTTCACTTAAGATAGCGACAGCACCATTATCTATGGCCTTGTCTATATACTGGTGCCCATCTGTTTGACTACCTGTCACCGCAATAAACAAACCTCCTGGCTGGACGCTCCTGGAATCTATAAATACTCCCTTTACTTCATTATCCATATTGCCGGATACTGATTCTAAGGAAACCTTGTATATAATTTCTTTTAGTGCAGCCATTAGCTTAATACTAAAACGATCTTATCCCCTATCGATACGGAAGAACCAACAGTCAATGACTGCCTGGTAATTCTCCCTCTGCCTTTAAATGCCACCTTAAGCCCGTGATTCTCTAATAATGGTAATGCATCACGTAAAGTCATGCCTATCACATTCGGTACCTTGGACGGCAAAATTTCATTTTCAAGCCATTTAACTGAATTGTAGTTTCTTCTTGCTAAAACCCAGTCGGCGTCTGTTCCTGTATGATTGGAAACTCCAAGTTCATTACATATCAGCTGGAGATCCTGAAGCTGTCCTGACCGAATTACCGGAAACACACCGATTTCCGGGCTTGTAGTTGGTTCAAATATTTCATGCATATCTGAATCTCGACTGTAAATATTATCTGCAATTTCCTTGAAAACCGGAGCTGCTACATCACTACCGTATTGGTTATATCCCATCGGGTTATCAATAATTACTATACAGCTATATTTTGGAGATTCAGCAGGGAAATACCCAGCAAAAGAGGTATAGTATGCTCTTTCGTAACCCCCTCCAACTTTTACTTTTTGAGCAGTACCGGTTTTCCCCGCAATACGATAGTCACTGTCATTAATATTAGAAGCTGTTCCGTCTTGAATCACAAGTTCAAGTAGTATTTTAACTTTAGTCAAAGTAGCCTCACTACATATGGACTGTCTGATTACCTCTGATTGATATTGCGTCCAAGTCTCACCAGCCTTGCTAATACGTTTAACGATCATGGGCCTCATCATTTTGCCCCCATTAGCAACAGCATTGTAAAAAGCCAATGTATGCAAGGGTGTTAACTTTAATTCATAGCCAATCGACATCCAAGGAAGGGTTACTCCACTCCAACTGGGATCTGCAGGATCTTTTACATATGGAGTCCCTGCACCTTTCATTTGGAACTGCAATGATTCTGTTAATCCCATCTTATCCAGATATGAAATAAACCGGTCAGGTTTCAATCCGAAATGTTCATTCACCATCCGGCTTACTCCTATATTAGAAGACTTTGAAAAAGTTTCAGCAACGGTAATTTTACCATATCCCCCCTGTTTATGGTCCCTCATTACTTTGTCATAAAAATCATAGGCTCCCTTCCCGGTATCAATAGTATCGGTTAACCTAATTTCAGAATCTTCCAACAACGCCATCATTGAAGCCAACTTGAAGGTACTTCCAGGTTCAGTAAGCCCCTGTTCTCCAACTGCGTAATTATACAGTTCCCAGTATTTTCCTTTTTTATTTTTGCTTAGGTTGGAAATTGCTTTTATGAAACCAGTCTCAACCTCCATAACAACCACACATCCATAATTTGCATCGTGTTGCTCCAGCGCTCTTAACAAGGCACTTTCAGCAACATCCTGTAGATTAATATCAATGGTAGTTTCAATATCCATACCCTCCACTGCTTTTACTTCTGAACCATCGTATACAGGTTTCCAACCACCGCCAGCCATTTTCTGAAACAGAGCATTTCCATCAGTTCCGGCCAGTACCTGGTTGAAACTATACTCAAGCCCGGCACCATTGTTGTTTTCGTTTATAAACCCAATGGTCCTTGTTCCTAAATGTGAAAATGGTTTGAACCTTAAGTCTACTTTCTCAAATATGGCACCTCCTTTCATGCGGCCTTCTCTGAAAATTGGCCAGGATTGCATTATTTTCTTATCCTGGTAATTAATCTGTTGGTTATTTATTAATAGATAGCGCCTATTGGATTGGCGAGCTTTCTTTATTTTTTTTAAATAGTAATCAGCCGAACGTTCACCAAAGTAATTTGCGATTAGCAGGGAAAGTGAATCCAAGCCATTATTGAATATCTGTTCATTAGATACTGATGGGTCAAATGCCACCCGATAGAACGGCAGAGAAGTGGCCAATAAACTTCCATTGTCAGAATAAATACTACCTCGGGTCGCTTTGACAGTTCGAAATTGCAAACCAATATCTTCTGCCATGGTAATCCACTTCTCCCCTTCGATAAATTGAATATGCCCAATTTTTATCACCACTAAGAGAGCAAATAGAAAAGCCAGCAAAAATGCGAACCTAACTCTAAGCAATATGGACTTCTTTACATTCACTGGTTTGCTATTATTTTCAATGGAGGCTCAGTACTTTCTTGTAAACCAAATGCTTTCACTTTGGAAGCTACTTCAGACTGCTTACTGTTAAACATGTAATCCGCTTTTAGGGTATGGAAATCTGCCCGTAGGTCTTCTACTTGCTTCTGGGCAGTGTTTATTTTCCTAATAGAATTCTCAGCATAGTGTCCAATGCCTATATATAGAATTCCTAAAGCCAGAAGAAACAGTACCTGGGGCAGATAGGCGGCTGATACCGCTCTGATTGACAGATCCTCAACTTTCAACCATCTTTCGAGTACATTAAACAATGACCCGGTTGATGCTTTACTCTTTCTTTTTATTTTGTATGAATTTCCTTTTATGCCCATCATCAAATTCGTTCTGCTATTCTTAATTTAGCACTACGGGACCTTGAATTAGACCCTTGTTCTAACAGTGAAGCTGTTATTGGTTTTTTAACCACTGGTTTGAACGGACACAGTGGATTGCCAAAAAAATCCTTTTCAACCGCTCCCTTAACTTTTCCTGTTTTGGTGTAATTTTTTACCATTCGATCTTCCAATGAATGATAACTAATCACTACCAACCTTCCTCCTACCTTAATTACATCTTCACTTTGCTGTAAAAGAGCTTCTAAAGCACTCATCTCTTGATTCACCTCGATTCTAAGCGCTTGAAATACCTGAGCAAGGTATTTGTTCTCATAACGCTTGGGTACCAAATGGTTGATAGATTGCTTTAATTCGAATACGGTATTAATAGGATTGTGACTTCGTGCGCTTACAATTGCATGAGCCAGGGTTTTGGCATTCCTTATCTCACCGTATTGTCCAAATATCTGTTGTAAAGCGGTTGCGTCATAGGTGTTGATAATTTTTTTGGCAGTCAAATCCGTGGTCTGATCCATCCTCATGTCAAGTTCTGCATCAAATCGAGTAGAGAAACCTCGAACCGGAGTGTCAATCTGATGAGATGATACACCAAGATCAGCTAGAACGCCATCTACATAAATAACCCCATTTAGTCTTAAATATTTTTGCATATACCTAAAATTGACCGGTACAAATGTGAATAAGGGATTCTCAACAAACTCCAGGTTCGCCAAAACATCTTCATCTTGATCAAATCCAAACAGTCTTCCACTTTTCAGTTTCTTCAATATCGATTTTGAGTGTCCACCACCACCAAACGTAGCGTCCACATATATTCCATCTGGATCAATTTCCAGGCCTTCAATACTTTCACTCAACAAAACCGATTGATGGTAGCCCATTTAGTCCACAGTTAGGTACGCAAAAACCTGAGTCATCTTCAACCTGCTGAGGCCGAATCGCCAACAGAAGGATACTGCGTCAAAAACCTTCCTCCAATTGGATTGTATTTGCTGCGGTACCGTTCTAAGGTCAATCATAATTACTCGTCTAAGTATTTCTGAGCCAGTTTCGAAAACTCCGACTGATCATCAATCAGGTAATCTTCATAGAGAACCGGATTCCATATCTCCACGCGATTGCCCATGCCAACTACTATCACCTGTTTCTCAAGTTGAGAGTACCTGATCATGGGCTTTGGAATTAAAAATCTGCCCATAGAGTCCAAGTCTACCAGAGCATTCCCTCTGAAAAAATTTCGCTGGAGCATTCTAAACTCTTCATTGAATTCGTTCAATCCGGCTATTTTACTATAGATTTTTTTGTACTCAAGTAAGGGATATAATACAAGGCATGGCTCGAACCCACGTCGCAACATTAGCTCTGTCCCATTGCTTTCAGGCAACTGGCCCTTAATCTTAGCTGGTAACACCAAGCGGCCCTTTGCATCTAGCTTACACTCGTATTCACTGGAGAAGAACGCCATAACTTTTCCAAACAATCCTTTGCTATAAAACAAATGTAGAAAAATAATTGACATATCCCACCACATATTACCACTTTCTACCACTTTTTTACAAAACTTGTAGAATCAGCAAAAATCG